>NZ_RCOD01000051.1:98238-100295 GCF_004307505.1 Pseudomonas sp. Sample_11 | reverse complement strand
CTGTGGGAGCTGGCTTGCCAGCGAAGGCGGCCTGACAGCCGACCTGTTTCTCGCTGACGTACTCGATTCAAACTGTGGGAGCGAGCCTGCTCGCGAAGGCGGTTTATCTGACACCTCGAATGTTGAATGTGCCGAAGCCTTCGCGAGCAGGCTCGCTCCCACAGACGTTCAATTGTGTGACGGGGGCTGGTGGATTTCGTAGTTATCCAGCACCCGGTTCACCGCCAGTTCCGCCAGCATGATCACCTGCTGGATGGCCAGTATGGTGTGCCTCTGTGGGCTGTCGACGTGGGCGGCGATGTCGCTGCTCATGATGCTCGCCGAGGCGAGGGATTCGCAGGCGTGGGCCAGCAGGCTTTCGTTGTCCTGGTCCGGGGCGACCTGGAACATGGTGCTGGGTTTGTGGCTTTGCTGCGCGGTGGTGGCCGGTTTGAGGTAGTGATCCAGCGCACGCTCGGCGGCGTCGTGGAGTTTCGTTGAGTCGGGGGATTGGTAGGGTGAGGTGCTTTCGGATTCGGGGGGATTGGGTGTGGGTTTGAACATGGCAAAGATCCTTTTGGATTAATGGAGCTGCCATTTTTCGTTTTCCAGGCGAAAGGGGTGGCAGCTGTACGCGGACTGGAAAAACCGGCAAAGGATCAAACCCGGCAGACCCGAAGGTCTCCCACGTACAGCCGCCATAACTGAATACCGGCGCTGAAAGAGCGCGGCATTATGTCATGCGCTGTGATCCTGCGGGTTTTCCAGACCCGGTCGCTGATTCGTCAGCAACCACCAGATCCTAGCCAGCGTACGTCCGACGGACAACCTGCAAAACCTGTCGGAAACTTCCCTGTAAACACCGCGATGTAGGAGCTGCCGTAGGCTGCGATCTTTTGATTTTTAAACAGAAAAATCAAAGGATCGCAGCCTCGTTGCACTCGTCAGCTCCTACACGAAGTCAGCGGTGTTTAAAGTCAGGTGGCGACGCGCGCGCCAGCCAGGCTCCCGCTCAACTCATACGCAACCAGTTCCGCCTGATGCGCCGCCAATATCTCCGGCAACGATCCGCGCAAATATTCCACCCACGTCTTGATCTTCGCATCCAGGTACTGCCGCGACGGGTAGATCGCGTAGAGGTTGAGTTCCTGCGAGCGGTAGTTCGGCATCACGCGCACCAGGGTGCCGTTGCGCAGGCCTTCGATGGCGGCGTAGACCGGCAGCACGCCGACGCCCATGCCGCTGGTGATGGCGGTTTTCATGGCGTCGGCGGAGTTCACCAGGAACGGTGAGCTGTTGATGGTGACCGTTTCCTGGCCGTCCGGGCCGTCGAAGGCCCATTTTTCCAGGGGGATCACCGGGCTGACCAGGCGCAGGCACGCGTGGTTGAGCAGGTCGCTGGGTTTCTGCGCGGCGCCGTTGGCTTTTACGTAGGCCGGCGAGGCGCAGACGATGCTGTAGGTGATGCCCAGGCGTTGCGAGACGAAGCCGGAATCGGGCAGTTCGCTGGCCAGCACGATGGACACGTCGTAGCCCTCGTCGAGCAGGTCCGGCACGCGGTTGGCCAGGGTCAGGTCGAAGGTCACGTCGGGGTGGGTCTTGCGGTAGCGGGCGATGGCGTCGATGACGAAGTGCTGGCCGATGCCGGTCATGGTGTGCACTTTCAGCTGGCCGGCCGGGCGTGCGTGGGCGTCGCTGGCTTCCGCTTCGGCTTCTTCGACGTAGGCGAGGATCTGTTCGCAGCGCAGCAGGTAGCGTTTGCCGGCCTCGGTCAGGGCGATGCGCCGGGTCGTGCGATTGAGCAGGCGGGTTTGCAGGTGGGCTTCCAGGTTGGAGACCGCGCGCGAGACGTTGGCGGTGGTGGTGTCCAGTTGCACGGCGGCGGCGGTGAAGCTGCCCGCTTCGGCAACACAACTGAAGGCGCGCATGTTTTGCAAAGTGTCCATGGGGTGCTCTCAAGGGAGATGGCAAATTGTGACACGAAGTTTCAGGGGCTGAGACCCCCGACCAAGGGATTATCTCGTTAACCGTAACAAAGATTCACAGAAATCCCAGCTTATCGCCGCAGAGGCAGCTCC
>NZ_RCOD01000051.1:0-98138 GCF_004307505.1 Pseudomonas sp. Sample_11 | reverse complement strand
TTAACCGTAACAAAGATTCACAGAAATCCCAGCTTATCGCCGCAGAGGCAGCTCCATAGAATTGCGCCGATCCCTGTAGGAGCTGCCGAAGGCTGCGATCTTTTGATGTTGTCTTTAAAAAGATCAAAAGATCGCAGCCTTCGGCAGCTCCTACACAAGTCCCCTCGATTGATCCCTCTCTCAGGAATTCGCAGCTGTGCCGCGTCGCATCAACAGAGCGCTTTTGCCGCTCAGTGTTCTGGCTTTAACCCTGGCTCTCGGCGGCTGCATCTCTACCCAAGGCATTGCCCCTCACGGCGAGGCACTCGCGGCCGATTCACTGGCCACCGACGCGGCCATTGCCGAGGCCGCCAAAGACGCCCATTGGCCCAGCGCCCAATGGTGGCAGGCGTTTGGTGACGCGCAACTTGATCGCTGGATCGACCTCGCCGTGCAAGGCAGCCCGAGCATGGCCATGGCCGCTGCGCGGGTGCGTCAGGCCAAGGCTATGGCCGGTGTTGCCGAAGCGGCTGAGGCGTTGCAGATCAATGGCGAATCGACCCTCAAGCGCCACAACTGGCCGACCGATCAGTTCTACGGCCCCGGCGATCTGGCCAACACCACCACATGGGACAACAACGCCGCGCTCGGCTTCAGCTACGCCCTCGATCTCTGGGGCCGCGAGCGCAATGCCAGTGAACGCGCAGTGGATCTGGCCCATGTGAGTGTGGCCGAGGCGCGCCTGGCGCAACTGGAACTGCAGAACAACATCGTCCGCGCCTACATCGAGCTGTCGCTGCATTACGCCCAGCGCGACATCGTTGCCGCAATGCTCAAACAGCAACAGCAGATTCTCGATCTGGCGCAGAAGCGTTTGAGCGGTGGCATCGGCACGCATTTCGAAGTCAGCCAGGCCGAAACGCCGTTGCCGGAAACCCATCGCCAACTCGATGCGCTGGACGAGGAAATTGCCCTGAGCCGCAACCAGATTGCTGCGCTGGCCGGTAAAGGCCCGGGCGCCGCTGCGCAACTGCAACGGCCGACGCTGTCCCTCGCGGCACCGTTGAAGTTGCCCTCGGCATTGCCCGCCGAACTGCTCGGCCAGCGTCCGGACGTGGTCGCCAGTCGCTGGCAAGTGGCGGCGCAGGCGCGCGGCATCGATGTCGCCCACGGCGGTTTCTACCCCAACGTCGATCTGGTCGGTAGCCTCGGCTACATGGCCACGGGCGGCGGCGCGCTGGAGTTTCTGACCGGCAAGAAACTCAACTATAACGTCGGCCCGGCGATCTCGTTGCCGATCTTCGACGGCGGTCGACTGCGTGGCGAATTGGGCGAAGCGGCGGCCGGTTATGACATCGCCGTGGCGCACTACAACCAGACCCTGATCAACGCGCTGAAGAACATTTCCGATCAGTTGATCCGCCGCGAGTCGATGGACAAGCAGCAGGACTTCGCTGCCGAGTCCGTTGCCGCAGCGCAGAAGACTTACGACATCGCGATGATCGCCTATCAACGCGGCCTCACCGATTACCTCAATGTGCTGAATGCGCAGACCTTGCTGTTCAAGCAACAGCAAGTGCAGCAGCAGGTCCAGGCGGCGCGCTTGAGTGCGCATGCCGAATTGGTGACGGCATTGGGTGGCGGCCTCGGTGCCGGTGATGACGTGCCGACAGCCGAGCAGACCCAAGCCCCGAAAACCCCGGCGCTGCTGCGGTGAACACAGCGTCCATTGTGGGAGCGAGCCTGCTCGCGAAGAGGGCGTATCAGTCAATGAACATGTTGCCTGACACGCTGCTTTCGCGAGCAGGCTCGCTCCCACAGGTTTCGAGTCCGCATTGCATGCCTGAGTATTTTCAATGACCTCCTTGCCCGCCCCTCTACGCTGGCTCCACTCCCTGGAATGGCGTCGCGGTTTTTTCGACTGGGCACGCAGCGATGGCGTGACCTGGGTGTATATCTTCAAGGTGTTGCTCGCCGCGTTTCTCACCCTGTGGCTGGCGATGCGTCTGGAACTTCCGCAACCGCGTACGGCGATGATCACGGTGTTTATCGTCATGCAGCCGCAGAGCGGTCAGGTGTTCGCCAAGAGTTTCTATCGCTTGCTCGGCACGCTGGCCGGGTCGGCGATGATGGTCACGCTGATCGCTTTGTTCGCGCAGAACACCGAATTGTTTCTCGGCTCGCTGGCGATCTGGGTCGGCATCTGCTCGGCCGGTGCCGCACGTTGCCGCAATTTTCGCGCCTACGGTTTTGTGCTCGCCGGTTACACCGCAGCGATGGTCGGTCTGCCGGCGCTGGCGCACCCGGACGGCGCCTTTATGGCGGCGGTGTGGCGGGTGCTGGAGATCTCGCTGGGGATTCTCTGTTCGACGCTGATCAGCGCGGCGATTCTGCCGCAGACCGCCAGCGCGGCGATGCGCAATGCCTTGTATCAGCGCTTCGGTGTGTTCGCCCTGTTCGTCACCGACGGCTTGCGCGGGCGCAGCAAAGCCGAGGCGTTCGAAGCCAGCAACGTGCGCTTCATTGCCGAAGCCGTCGGCCTGGAAGGGCTGCGCAGTGTGACCGTGTTCGAAGACCCGCACATGCGCCGGCGCAACGGTCGTCTGAGTCGTTTGAACAGCGAGTTCATGGGCATCACCACGCGCTTCAACGCCTTGCATCAGTTGCTTGAACGCCTGCGCGGCAATGGCGAAGAGCATGTCGTGGCGGCGATCAAACCGGGCTTGCAGGACCTCGCCGAAGTGCTCGACAGCTTCAGCGGTCGCGCCCTGACCAGTCCCGATGCGGCACGTTTGGCGACCGCGTTGGCCACCTACAAGGAAGGTCTGCCGGCACGTGTCCGAACCCTGCGCGGGATCTTTCAGGACACTGCTCCGAGCGAAGCCGAACAACTGGATTTCCACACCGCCTACGAATTGCTCTACCGCTTCGTCGATGACCTGCACAGCTATGCACAGACCCACGCGTCCCTGGCCGAGCACCGCCACGAACGCGAGCGCTGGGACGAGCCCTTCACCCCGCAAACCAACTGGTGGGCCGCAGCCGCGTCGGGAATTCGTGCCTCGTTCATCCTGATTGTGTTGGGCAGTTATTGGGTCGCCACCGCGTGGCCGAGCGGGGCGACCATGACCCTGATCGCCGCCGCCACCGTCGGCCTTTCCGCCGCCACACCGAACCCCAAACGCATGGCCTTTCAAATGGCCTGCGGCACGTTTCTCGGTGCACTGATCGGCTTCGTCGAGATGTTTTTCATCTTCCCGTTGATCGACGGTTTCCCCTTGCTCTGCGTGATGCTCGCGCCGGTGATCGTGCTCGGTTCGTTCCTCGCTTCACGACCGCAATACGCCGGTGTCGGCCTCGGGTTGTTGATCTTTTTCAGCACCGGTTCAGTGCCGGACAATCTCACGATTTACAACCCCTACACCTTCATCAACGACTACATCGCCATGGTCATGGGCATGCTCGTCTGTGCCGCAGCGGGGGCGATCATTCTGCCGCCGAACAGTCGCTGGCTGTGGCAGCGCCTGGAGCAGGACTTGCGTGGCCAAGTGGTCTACGCGATCAGCGGCAAACTCAAGGGCCTGGCCTCGCGTTTCGAGAGCCGCACCCGCGATCTGCTGCATCAGGCCTATGGCCTCGCGGCAGGGCAACCGAAAGTGCAAAAAAGCCTGCTGCGCTGGATGTTCGTGGTGCTCGAAGTCGGCCACGCGATCATCGAATTGCGCAAGGAACAGGCGATCCTGCCGGTGCACCCGGCGTATGCCGAATCGCAGCCGTGGCGCCAGGCAATCCGCGTGATGGGGCGTGCGCTGGTGCGCCTGTTTCTGCAGCCGAACGCGAGCAATCTCGAACGCGCACTGGTGGCCGTCGACCACGCGATCAGCCGCGTCGCCGCCACCGACGAGCCGTTCGCGCCGCACTTCGATACCTCCGCGTTGCGCCGGGTGAAAAGCTACCTGCACTTCATCCGCACCTCGCTGCTCGACCCGCAATCACCCCTCGCCGAATTCGCTACTGCCAGGCCCGAAGGACTCGCCCATGCCTCGTGAAAT
This sequence comes from Pseudomonas sp. Sample_11, assembly GCF_004307505.1. Taxonomy (NCBI): domain Bacteria; kingdom Pseudomonadati; phylum Pseudomonadota; class Gammaproteobacteria; order Pseudomonadales; family Pseudomonadaceae; genus Pseudomonas; species Pseudomonas sp. Sample_11. Next base: position 94,107 of record NZ_RCOD01000051.1, on the reverse strand, counting down.
CGCCTTCCACGGCGTGTACATGCCGACCATGACCCTGATGTTTTTCATTGCTGCGGGACTGGCCTGGGCAGTTGACCGCTTCCTCTCGGGGTTCGACATGTACCGTTTTTTCTGGCACCCGGCGCTGCTGCGTCTGAGCCTGTTTACCTGTCTGTTCGGCGCCATGGCGCTGACTGTCTACCGTTGAGAACATCTTGATGAAAAAGTTTTTCAGCCTGCTCGCGACCCTGCTGGTTCTGGCCCTGGCGCTGTGGATCGGCCGCACGTTGTGGGAGCACTACATGAACACGCCGTGGACCCGCGATGGTCGCGTGCGTGCCGACATCATCAACGTCGCCGCCGACGTCACCGGCGAAGTGGTCGAAGTGCCGGTGCGCGACAACCAGTTGGTGAAGAAGGGCGATCTGCTGATGCGCATCGACCCCGAGCACTATCGCATCGCAGTCAAGCAGGCGCAGTCCCTGGTGGCTTCGCGCAAGTCGACCTGGGAAATGCGCAAGGTCAACGCGCACCGCCGCGCCGACCTCGACAATCTGGTGATCTCCAAAGAGAACCGCGACGACGCCAGCAACATCGCCGACGCTGCGCTGGCCGATTACCAACACGCCCAGGCGCAATTGGAAGCCGCCGAACTCAACCTCAAACGCACCGAAGTGCGTGCGGCGGTGGACGGCTACGTGACCAACCTCAATGTGCATCGCGGCGACTACGCGCGCATTGGCGAGGCGAAGATGGCCGTGGTCGACATGAATTCATTTTGGGTTTACGGCTTTTTCGAAGAAACCAAACTGCCTCACGTCAAAGTGGGTGACCAAGCCGACATGCAATTGATGAGCGGCGAAGTGCTCAAGGGCCATGTCGAAAGCATTTCGCGCGGGATTTACGACCGCGACAACCCTGAAAGCCGCGAGCTGATTGCCGATGTGAATCCGACGTTCAACTGGGTGCGGTTGGCTCAGCGGGTGCCGGTAAGGATTCACATTGATGAGGTGCCGGCGGGGGTGTTGCTGGCGGCGGGAATTACTTGCACGGTAGTGGTGAAGCAGGACCTGGCAGACAATTGATTGACCGGGTCGCCCTTGAACCGGGCGACGCGGTGATCCTGCCACCTACTGAGCAATGTTGTAGCGATACAGACAACCCAGAGGATTTTCTGGATTGATGTTGAGGGCAACAATCAATTTGCCAGGGTCCTGCTGATAATGAAGCCTGGAGAGAGAGTCGGTGGTCTCCTCGCGAGGGATGACGCCACCCGCGTCTGAAAAATCGGAGTTGTAGCCACCGCTGCGTGCTTTCACACAGGCAATATAATTGCCCTTCTCGTCTCCACCAGAAACTACGATGTTATCAGCGAAAGGAACATGGTCCGCCCAGTTGACTCGCCTGTCGCTGCCGAGATCTGCTGGAAGCGGCATGATATTCGGACTGCCGAAAACGTCGAAATCGGGCTTACCTTCTTCATCGAAGGCGATCAACATGCCGTATCGCTCACTCAAGGCGTTGCCCATGTTGGTGTAGCCGGATGCCGTGAACCTATTGGGGGCTCGCTGTCTCACAGTATTGAGTTCGGCACCCCTGGAGTTGTACCGGACTACCAGAACTCCGGGTCTTTCCGGGTGACCGAAATTCTCATGGGGCGCGCCACTGTCTGAATTCAACATCACGACGAGACCGTCCGTGTTCACGTCGGGCTCGTATTTTTCGTAGCCTGCAAATAACAACAGCCCATTGTCGAGCACGCAACCGTCGCTGAGTGAGGTCGATGCATGCCGCAGCCTGTGCTTTATTTCAACTCGGCCATCTGTGCCGAATGCCTTTACGGGTGCTCCCTGCGCATCGAACTTGTACAGGTGCGCCCTGAGCACGGCAGGCGTGTGGTAATCAACGCCGACAATCACGCTGCCGTCGGGTAACGCGAACACGAATGCCGGGCCTTTTTTCGTAAGCCGTTGTGTGTTTGGGGGATCGATGATGACTTGGCCATTGTCGCCAAAGCTGCTCACTCGATTGCCTTTGCTGTCGAGGCAGAGAATCGCGGGGCTAACCTCGCTCGACTTCCCATTGGTTGTGCTGCCCGCCATGAACAGCCGCCCATCGGCACCTTCTGCAATAGGCCCGCCAGAGGCCTGCTCATTGGCCAGGAACGAACCCATGACACGCCCTTCGACACCGAACGCCAGGTCTACGGCACCCAAGTGGTTCAGCTTGGAAATGAAGAAGGAGCTATTGTCGAAGGTACTGGTAACCAGCAACGATTTATCGCGCAGCAGCGTCGATCCGGTGAGGGGCCGGGACTTCGCCGGGTCGTCCTGAAATATATCGTCAAGTTGAAGTTTGCCTTCACCGCTTCCCCATGTAGCGTCGATTGTTGCCCTGATGTTCGTGGCCTTCTTAGCGGTTGTCATATACGTCCCTGCGCGGTTGTCGTGAGGTCGGTTTACTCGCCGGGCTTTAACTCAGCCTCAACACCGTTCACCTGGCTTGAACTCACGATAGGCCTTCCTTTAGAGGGCGCCTACTGTCAACTCTGACAGGTCGGGATACCGCTCGTCGCAACAACTGGGTATCAGAGCTTTGCGCGCAATCCGAAGCGCTTCATCAACGTCGATTCAAGCAAACCCTTCGGCAACAACGCCGCCAGCAACGGCAACGCCCGACTGCCGTTGCCGATGCGAACCAGCCGTGGCGGCTTGCTCTGCCGCACCGCTTTCAACAGCTCGGCAGCAAACTCACTGGCCGGGGTGGGTTTGTCCTGCGATGCCTTGGCCCGTGCCCGAATGCCTTCACGCAATGGAAACCACGGCGATTGCTCGTTGATCAATAGCTCGGCTTCATGTCCGGCATTCTTCGCAAAACTCGATTCGATCGCGCCGGGCTGGACTTCCATCACACGAATGCCAAACGGTGCCAGTTCCATGCGCAAGGCATCGCTCAACGCGTGTACCGCCGCTTTCGAAGCGCAGTAGGTGCCGGCAAATGGCGTGACCAGCACACCTGACACGCTGCCGATATTCACCACCAGCCCCCTGGCCCGACGCAGCAGCGGAAACAACGCGCGGGTGACGCCGACAATCGAAAACACGTTGGTCTCGAACTGGCGCTGCATCGCCTGCACGCCGCCGTCGAGCAGTGGCCCCATCGCGCCGTAACCGGCGTTGTTGATCAGTACATCAAGGCCGCCATGTTGCTGGTTCAGACGCTCGGCGAGTTGTTCCAGCGCGGCGCCATCGTTGACGTCCAGCTGAATCGCGGTGAAACCGGCGGCGCTGAGCGCAGCGACGTCTTCAGTCTTGCGCGCACTGGCCCAGACTTCGTAGCCGGCGGCTTTGAACGCGTCGGCGAGGGCGCGGCCGATGCCGCTGGAACAACCGGTAATCAACGCAACGGGCATGGCGCATTCCTTGTGCAAAAAAGTCGGGGGAGGGGATCAGTCGGCAAAACTACCCTGCAAATGCTCGGCGCGAAACTCCAGGGTTTGCGGGCGATAGCCGGAACGCAGCGGCGGCAAGGGCAAACAATCTTCCCAGGTCGCGCCGGCCTGCAGTTCGCCGGGGCCGCGATAGCGCGGGGCGGTGTATTGATTGTCGGCCAGATTGACCGTATCGCCCGGCGCGTACGCGGCGACGCGCCAACGCAGTTCGGTCAGCGGCACATCGTTACCGTTGTTCATTTTCAATTGCAGTGGACGGTCGGCCGGACATTGTTCGGGAGCATAGGCAATGCGCAGTTCCAGGCGCGCCAGTTGTTTGATCTCGCGGTTGTCCAGCCACACCACCCACATGGCTACGAAGCCCAGGCCGATGGCAGCGGCCACCGACACCGGCAAGGCCTTGGCCGGATAGCGCAGCAGCAGGATCAGCCAGGTAATGACCAGCAGGATGCCGATGAACATGCGGGAACGCTCCGTGAGTGAGTGAGCTTCATCCTACCGAAGGCGTCGCACAATGGATATTCGGAGCGGCAACAAGCCTGCCGTTGGTCGGGACTGTAATTTCTGACAGTAGGCATCCACGTCCGGGCTTGCTCTCATGAGCGAAGGGCACACTGGGACGTTGACGCACTATGGGCATCCACCGCAATACGCCAACGCTTGCCGTGAACGATCCGCGCGGTTTGGCCATCCTCAACGTCAACTACTGGCGCGCCGATGCGGCGCTGGCAAGTGAGCCCCGAATCGAGCGGACGTTGCGGGACGTTGCCGGGCGTGTAGTCAAACAATGGGATGCGCGATTGTGGGCGTTGCAGGTGATCGATCCGCGAGCGCCCGCCAGCCTCACCACCACCCATGCCTTGAACGATATCGCGCTGCGCTCGGACAGTAGCGATGCGGGAGTTCAGGTCCGGTTGCCGGGATTGGCCGGCCAGACGCTGTTCAACTGGGACAGCCGTGGCACATGCCGCGAGATTGCATACGATGACTTGCTGCGCCCTGTCGCGGTGTTCGAAGAAGGCACAGGCGTACCTCGCCGCTGCGCCGAGCGTTTTGCCTATGGCCGGCCCGGCTTTGGCGAGCCGCTGCGCAATCAGCTCGGTCAGTTGATCCGGCATGACGATCCGGCCGGTAGCGTCCTGTTCGAGCAATTCGCAATCACCGGCCAGTGTTGTGAAAACACCCGACACTTCGCGCTCGATCCGGTTGTGCCGGATTGGCCAGATGCTGACGTTGAGTGCAAGGTACCGCTGGAGTCCGAAGGGGCAACCACGCAATGGCGCTTTTCAGCGCAGGGCTCCGTGCTGGAACAGGTGGATGCCGCTGGTCATCGGCAGGTATTCGCGCTGACTCACGACGGACGATTACGCGGGGTTGATCTACGGCTCAGGTATCAGACTTCAGACCATCCTGTGGTCAGTGATATTCGGTACAACGCCGAAGGTCAGGTGACCCAGGAGCTGGCAGGTAACGGCGTTCTGACCACGCTGAGCTACCGCCCTGAAGACGGCCGTCTGCTCATGCGTCATGCTCAGGATCAAGAGGGCAACGTTTGGCAGGACCTGTTGTATGCCTATGACCCGATGGGCAATGTGCTGAGCATCGAAGACCAGGCATTGCCGGTGCGCTGGTTCGCCAACCAGCGCATCGAGCCGGTCAGTCGCTACCGCTATGACAGCCTTTGCCAGTTGACTCACGCCACTGGCTGGGAGGCCGGCGCTGCCGGTGGCGGGCCGACCGCTGTCGCCAACTACAGCCAGAGTTATCGTTATGACGCCGCCGGCAATTTGCTCGAGCTGACTCACGTTGGCCCACAGAATCCAGGTCATCAATTGCAGGCCGCGCGCTACAGCAATCGTTGCTTGCCATGGCATGACGGTAAGCCGCCATCTGAGTCCCAGATCGCTGAGGCGTTCGATGCGCGAGGCAATTTGCTGTTACTGGATCAAGGACGCCGGTTGCAGTGGAATCTGCGGAACCAGCTGAACTCGGTGGTGCTCGTGCTGCGCGTATCAGGCGCCGATGATTGTGAAAACTATCTCTACGACGGCGCCGGTCAGCGGGTATTGAAAACGCGTTCGTCACGCACGGCTGCGCGCAGTCTTCTTGCACAGGTGCGGTATCTGCCAGCGCTGGAGTTACGCACCGACACTGGCACCGGAGAAAGCCTGCAAGTGCTCACCGTGCAGACCGGACTCAACACCGTACGCGTCCTGCATTGGCAAAGCCCACCGCCGACCGGCCTGAATAATCTCTACCGATACAATTTCAAAGATCACCTGGGTTCGATCAGTGTTGAGCTGGACGCCGATGCGCGGCTGATCAGCCGCGAACATTTTTATCCGTTTGGCGCGACGGCGTGGGCCAAGGAGCCCGACGTCAGCTACAAGACCGCGCGCTATTCGGGAAAGGAACGTGATGCCACGGGGCTTTATTACTTTGGGTTTCGCTATTACGTGCCGTGGCTGCAACGCTGGTTGAATACCGATCCTGGCGGGGCGATCGACGGTCATAATCGCTATCGCGCGATGCGCAATAACCCAGTCACTTACAGAGACAGCGACGGGCGCAAGCCCGACAAGCATGCTCCCGATCGGGTGTACCACGATCTTGCCGACCAGAAACTGGTCAATCCCGTGCAAGCCGCCGGCATGCAGCCAGTGCGCCGTTACTTCGCGAATGACCCCAATCCCGACGTCCAGGCCTATCGCCGCGAAATACCGGTAGCGCTGGCAGAGCTGGGAGCCCGGGACAACTCCGTGCTCAACACACATCAGGCACATGTCATTGCCGCCGCGCGGACGCACACCGCGCCACCTTCGGGGGCCGTGCTGTACCACTCCGGTGAATTCGTTTCTTCGACAATGAATCGGGTGTTGGGGGAGGAGACCACCAGCCGGATCATGGGACCCATGTCCGTTGCGTTCAACAGCCCTGTCGAAGAACCGCAAGTGCTTGCAGCCAGGCGCGGTGCCGTGGCCAAAGGCTTCCAGATCGGCGGAAATCTGCTGATGCACGCCGCTAACCCCGCAGTTCAGTTGGTGGGCTCACTGAGTGTGGCAATGGGCAATGCCATGCAGGTTTCCGAGGCTCAGACGCGGATCCAGTACAAACTGCTCAGCACACCCGTTGCCGTGCCTCTTGCCATCTCCTCGAACAGTCCGGCGGTCGACTTGCAGTCCTTCAATCGATCGACCCGGCGGCAGCCGTTGTTTGCAGAACTGGAATCAACACCGACACCGTTGGCGCAGCAACTGTTTGCAGCCGCGTTTACACAGGGTCCCGCGGGGCTGGCGCAGGGGACGGAAGGCGAGTCGGTCGATGAAGATTCACCGCTGGCGAGACGCCGCAATTCAGTCTTCGGCTAGACAAAAAAAGCCCCCGCCCAGCCCGCTGCGGATAGGGAACGCAACGGGCTGGACGAGGGCTTCTCGTTTTAGTGATCGATTACTGCGCGATGGTCTTCACCGACACGCCGCGTTCGATCGGGGTGGAGCGGCCGTAGATATCTTCGAAACGTTCGATATCGTCTTCACCCAAGTACGAACCCGACTGCACTTCGATGATTTCCAGCGGGATCTTGCCCGGGTTGCGCAGGCGATGCACCGAGGCGATCGGGATGTAGGTCGACTGGTTTTCGGTGAGCAGGAACACGTTCTCGTCGCAGGTCACTTCGGCGGTGCCGCTGACCACGATCCAGTGTTCGGCGCGGTGGTGGTGCATCTGCAGCGACAGGCACGCGCCCGGCTTGACCGAGATGTGCTTGACCTGGAAACGCCCGCCCATGTCCACCGAGTCGTACGAGCCCCACGGACGATAGACTTCGCAGTGGTTCTGGGTTTCGCTGCGGCCCTGGGCATTGAGGGTGTTGACCATCTGCTTGACGCCCTGGACCTTGTCCTTGTGGGCAATCATCATCGCGTCCTTGGTTTCGACCACGACGATGTTTTCCAGACCGATCACCGAGACCAGTTTGCCGTTGCCGTGGATCATGCAGTTCTTGCTGTCCTGGATGACCACGTCGCCTTTGCTGACGTTGCCGTTGGCGTCTTTCTCGTTGACTTCCCACAGCGACGACCAGCAGCCGACATCGCTCCAGCCGGCGGTCAGCGGCACCACGCAGGCGCGCTGGGTTTTTTCCATCACCGAGTAGTCGATGGAGTTGTCCGGGCAGCAGGCGAAGGTGGCTTCGTCGAAGGTGATGGTGTCAGCGTCCTGCTGGCTGCGCTCAAGGGTCAGCAGGCAGGTGTCGTAGATGTCCGGATCGTGCTTTTTCAGTTCTTCGAGGAAGCGGCTGGCGCGGAACAGGAACATGCCGCTGTTCCAGTAGTAACCGCCGGATTCGACGTACTCGGTGGCGCGCTTGACGTCCGGTTTTTCGACGAAGTGCGAGACGCGGCTGACGCCTTCAGGCAGCAGCGAATCAGCGGTGGATTTGATGTAGCCGTAGCCGGTTTCCGGTTTGGTTGCCGGTACGCCGAACAGGACCATCTCGCCGTTCTCGGCTGCGACAGTCGCCAGGGCCAGCGCACGTTGCAGGGCTTTCTGGTCTTCCAGCACGTGGTCGGCCGGCAGCACCAGCATCAGTTCGTCGCGGCCTTCATTGACCAGCATCATCGCGGTCAGGGCCACGGCCGGCGACGTGTTGCGGCCGAACGGTTCCATCAGGATGCGCTGGCATTCCAGATTGCGCGCGGCCAGTTGCTCGTTGACGATGAAACGGTGCTCTTTGTTGCAGACCACGATCGGGGTGTCCATGCCTTCGAACACCAGACGCTCGAGGGTTTGCTGGAACAGTGTGTGTTCGCCGGTCAGGGCGAGGAATTGCTTGGGGAACTGCTTACGCGAAAGAGGCCACAGACGCGAACCGCTACCACCTGACAAGATCACCGGAATCATAGTGTTTACTCCATAAAATGCAGTTGAGAGCTGCAAGCTGCAAGTGGTGAGTTAGAAGCACTTCACTTGCAGCTTGAAGCTAGTAGCTGATAGCTCGAGCGATTAGCGAGTCGACACCGGGCGTTTCACCCAGACTGGCGACAGGTTGCTGCCGTTGCCGGTGACGTACAGCACGGCTGCCTCACCACGCTCCAGAGCGACCGGTTTCACGTCGCCGACTTTCTTGTCGCCTTCGTACAGCGCCAGGCTGACTTTCACCGGGTTGATTTCACGTTCGCCACGGCCCTTGGCTGCCACGTTCGGCACCACTTCGGTCTTGCCGTCGGCGGTTTTCAGGGTCAGCGGTTTGTCGCTGAGGTTCTGTACACGAACCAGGGATTTCTGCTTGTTCTTGAACGGCGGCTCTTCGATCAGTTGTGGCGCGCCGGAAGCGTTGTTGACCAGGGTGTAGTAGTGGTCACCTGCCAGTTTCACCGGCAGGGTCTGGCTGCCGACCTTGGCGCTGTAGTCGCCGCCCGGCATGAAGCTGAAATCGCTGCTGGCCAATGGCGCGATATCGCTCAGGTTGGTGCTGCCGACGGTCGCGCTGACCTCAGCGTTGCTGGCGTTGTAGACACGCACGAAGGTCGAGCCTTTCGGTGCGGTCGGGCCGTACAGCGCGGCGTCGCCGCCGGCGAAGGCTGGGACGGAAAGTACGCTGAGGCCAGCAACCAGTGCGAAGCTTTTAGCGAGACGACGAGGAGTAGTAGTGAAAGTCATGGTGTACCTCTCTTTCAGTTTTGCGCCCGATCGGGCGTCTCGGATTTAGTGTTGATGGCTACGTTTTGTTGGCGGGCGCCGGCTTGTTTAAGCTCTGCGACCCACTGCGGGTCGGCGTCGCCGATTTCGTTGTTCACAGGCAGATATCGTTCAGGAAACTCCCAGATCAGCACTTGTGGCGGGCTGTTCTTGAAGTCATCGCTTTTCAGGTAGCTGAGCATCGGCAGAATCGGGCCATGGCCGTCTTCGGCGTAGTTGACGACGTCGCTGTGCAGCGCTTGTTTGAGCGCACCGACGAAGTTCCAGTTGGGGTTGGCGCTGTAGCTGGTGCCGATCAGCGCGACCGGTACTTCGCTGTTGGCGAACAGGGCGTCGTCACCGGCAGGCTGCTCGGCGGCCACGGTGTTGCGTTTGAGCAACGGCTCAGGCGCCGGCATCATGTTTTCGAACAGCGGATCGAGCGGCAGGAACAGACGCAGATCGCCCTTGTGCGTGACCTTCTCTGCTGGCGTGGTAACGAAGCGCTGTGGCTCGCCGCTCAGCGGGAATTTCTCGGCAATGGTTTTCGCCAGCGTGTTGGCGGCGATCTCGGCGCCTTCCGGCGTCCAGTGGGTGTCGGTGCGCAGGAACACTTGCTCACCGTTCTGCTTGGCCTGTTGCAGCGGGCCGAGCAGGTCAGGGGCGAGGATCTTGTCGGCGGCGACACGGGCGTGGAAATCCTGATACAGGTTCTGGTGAATGCTCGAAGGCTTCACTTCATCCAGATGCTCCGGATACAGACGCACCTTGGCCGGGACGATCGCCATCACCAGTTTCACGCCTTTCTCTTTCAGGGTCTGGCGCACGCCTTCGACCAGCGCGTAGTTGCCTTGCAGGTTCTGCTGTTCGTTGACGATCGGGTTGAATTCCTCATCGCTGTACAACCACTGGTCGCGGCCGAGCACGACGCCCGGACGACCTTCGTTGAACAGTTTGAAATCCAGCGCGGCCCAGAGGTTGGTGCCCAGGCGCTTGATCGGGAATTCATCGTCGTAGTGGGTTTCCACCGCCTTGGTCCAGCGGCCATTGAGCACCGTCGCGTCGGCGTTGGTGCTGAAGCCGAAGAAGCTGCGAATCGACCACAGACCGAGGACCAACAGCGTCACCAGGAACAGGGCGATGTAGAAGATGCGTAATGAGCGGGTCATGTCAGATCCCTCAGAACTGGAAGTAAAGGAACGGCGAGAAGCTTTGCGCCGAGAGTTTGAGAATCGAGGCGATGAACAGCAGCAGGATCAGCCCGCGCATCACGTAGCGCGACCAGTCGGCGGTCCAGTAGGCCGGTTGCACCTGGGCTTCGACGCCGACGGTGTAGCCAGGTTCGTGGATGCTCGCCGGATTTTCCCCAGGCGCTGCCTTGATCATTCCCGGCGTCGCCGTGGCAGGGCCATCGGCCTCGACGTTGACTTCCGGTTTGGTCTTGGCTGGCGGCTGATTGGTGTACAGATCACGCAGGCCGAAGAACGCCAGGGTCACGTAAGCCACCACCAGAGTCGCCACTTGCAGACCGGTGAGGCTGGCCTGATTGAGTTCCGACAGCGACCAGTCGCCGAAGCTGAACATTGCACCGTACATGCGCCCGGCAACGTGCAGGTTCTCGGCACGGAAGATCACCCAGCCCATCACTACCAGCAGGAAAGTCAGTGCCCAGCGGATCGGGTTGAGGCTGCGCGGCGAAGTGTTCAGGCCGAGCATTTTTTCGATCGCCAGCCACATGCCGTGCCAGGCGCCCCAGATGATGTAAGTGATGTTCGCGCCGTGCCACAGACCGCCCAGAAGCATGGTCAGGAACAGGTTGCGATAGGTCATCAGCGTGCCTTTACGGTTACCGCCCAGGGTGATGTACAGGTAGTCACGCAGCCAGGTGGAGAGGCTGATGTGCCAGCGGCGCCAGAACTCGGTGATCGACTGGCTGATGTACGGCTGTTTGAAGTTTTCCATGAAGCGGAAACCCATCATCAAGCCCAGGCCGATGGCCATGTCGCTGTAACCGGAGAAGTCGAAATACAGCTGCGCGGTGTACGCCAGCGCACCGAGCCAGGCATCACCCGTGGTCGGGTTCTGCAGGGCGAAGCAATGGTCGGCGACCACGGCGAGGGTGTCGGCGATGAAGACCTTCTTGATGAAACCCTGCATGAACCGCGTGCAGCCCTCGGAGAACTTGTCGAGGGTGTGCGTGCGGTTGTTGAACTGATCGGCGAGGTCGCGGAAGCGCAGAACCGGGCCGGCAATCAGGTGCGGGAAGATCGCCACGAATGCCGCGAAGTCGATCAGGTTGCGCGTGGCCGGCGTGTCGCCACGGTACACGTCGATGATGTAGCTGATCGATTCGAAAATGTAGAACGAAATACCGATCGGCAGCAGCACGTGGGTGAGGATGAACGGCTCGAGACCGAACGAAGTCATGATCTCGTTGATGCTGTCGACACCGAAGTTGGCGTACTTGAAGTAGCCGAGGATGCACAGGTCGACGGCCACGCCGAGCAGCAGCCAGCGCTGCGCCGGTTTGGTTCGCACGCCGGCAGCACCGACCTTGAGGCCGATCCAGTAGTTCCACAGCGTGACCGCTGCGAACAGCGCGAGGAAGTCCACTCGCCACCAGGCGTAGAACACGTAGCTGGCGATCAGCAGCAGCAGGTTGCGATAGCGTTGCCCGCTCAGGTAGTACAAGCCGAGAAAGATCGGCAAGAACAGAAACAGGAACACGTTGGATGAAAATACCATCCCGATCTCTCCATGTTTGAACCAACAGTCAAGGGCCAAAGCCCCCCCAAACCCCCCGTGGTAGTGGAGGGGTGAAACAGTCCTGCGATCGTTCCCACGCTCTGCGTGGGAATGCCTCAATGGACGCTCTGCGTCCGCTTCGGCATGGGACGCGGAGCGTCCCGGGCTGCATTCCCACGCGGAGCGTGGGAACGATCAGCCATCAGTGTTTTCAGGAACCCTTGTTGCCCTTTTCATGCGACGGGTCGTAGACCTTGGTCAGGTCGCCGCCAAGACGGAAGGTCTTGAACGGTTGCATGTCGCGCTTCTTCTCGATCACATCCGGCGCACAGGTGTAGAGGGTGCAGAACGGTTCGAGCCAGGCGAATTTCATGTCCTCTTTCAGGTCAGTCATGTCCTGCTTTTTGCCGTTCTTTTCTTCGAACTCGTCAGGGTCCTTCACGCCGGCCAATACACGGTCACCGAGACGCTTCAGTGCGCCATTGTTTTCCTGACGCAGATCGACACCGTTGACCTGGGCGAAACTGGCGATCATCGCCAGCGGCGGCAGGGCGTAGTTGTGATAGGCGAGGGCGCGTTGCTGGCGCTTGAGCTCGTTGGGCAGGAAGCCGTCGGCATCGACTTGATTGACGCCGACCTTGTATTCCTTGACGGCCCAGTCGAACAGGTCGCGGCGGTTGGTGGCGACGGCGGTGGCCATCACCGACCAGGCGGCCCAGTACGAGTGGTTGTTGGTTTTTTCCAGCGGCAGGTTGTCCCAGTCGCTGACCACCTGATCAGCCATTTTGCTGAACCAGGCTTCGATCAACTGCGCTTCCTGCTGGTGCTGGGCCAGCGGATGCGAGTCGGAGAACTTCAGGCGAATGTACGAAGACGCCATGCTGCCCAGTGCCCATTTGCGCATCGACTTGCCGGTGTGGTTGAAGTCTTTGGACATCAACGCGTCAGCCTTGGCCCATGCGGTCAGCCAGTTGAGCGTGCATTCGAGCTGCTCCGGGCGACCGTCGCGCATGAACTGCATGACGCGCTTGGCGGTGCCGCGTTCCAGCGTGGTGATGTCTTTGGTGGTGTCGCGAAAGGCTTTTTCCGACTGCACGTTCAGCGTCGCGCGGGCCTTGTCCGAACCTTCGTACTTGCTGCGAAATTGCAGCGGACCGGTGTACGGCGCCGGCATCGCGTCACAGCCGTCGCTCTTGTCACCGGTCTTGAATTTATCCACCGGGGCGAAGTAGCCCTGCGGTGGACGCAATGGCGCGGCAGCCTGAGTTGCCCCGGCGAACATCGCCAGGCTCAGTAGTGTCGGTGCCAACAGGTTTTTCAGTTTCGGATTTCGCATAGCAGACCTCATTGCCCGAGCTGCGCGGTCTGTTGACCAGCGCCCGGGAATACGTTGCGTTTGCAGATTTTCGCTTCGACTTTTTGTGGCGCGGCGTCAGGTCCGGCTTCAGGACCCTGGACTTCGACCGCCAGCAGGTTTTGCGAGGCCCAGTCTTCGTCCGTGCGCAGCTCAAAGGCGAAACGACCGTCGGTGTCGGAGGTTTCCGGTTTCTCGATCTTGATGTCCTCGTGGCGACCGTTCATGTACCAGAGGGTGGCTTGCAGGGTTTTCACCGAGGTGTCGGCGAAGCGGATGTCGACCTGATGGTTGGCGTTCTGCAGGTTCAGGTTCTTGCTGTTGACCAGCAGTTCTTGCTTGCTGCCCGGCTTCAGCGTGGCACTGGCGGACATCTGCGCGTCCTTGCCTTCGCAACCGTTATCGAGCAGCGCCATCATCTGGCGATAGATGGTTTCCTGGTCGAGGCGATACAGCGGCGAGAATTCCCAGATGAGAATCTTCGGCGGGGTCTTCTGGAATTCCTCGCTGCCCAGGTATTGCAGCATCGAACCTTCGAAACCGCCGCCGGGGAAGGCCACGTTGAGGATGTCGGCGCCGATGGCTTCTTCGAGGAAACCGGCGAAGTTGTAGTTCTTGCCGCTGTGCGATGTACCGACCAGGGTGATCTGCGGAATGCCGGAATCGCCGAACAGGTCGCCGTCACCGGCCTCGCCTTTCGGCTCGGTAGTGAACTGGTCCATGTACTGGATCGCGTAGCTGGTGCCGCACAGTTGCCCGGCCATATTGTGCAGAGTGCCGGTCTTGCCCATGCGTCCGGAGCGCTTGGTCTCGAATTCACGCTTGGGAATGTCGGCGAAGGCCGGGATCTGCTTGACCTTTTCGGCGACGATTTTTGCCGTGCGCTGGGCACCGTAAGGTGTCCAGTGCTGGTCGCCACGGAAGTAGAAATCGTGGGCGGGCAGGGTGTCCGGCAGCGATTCGTTGGTCAGTGGCGACAGGTCCGGCACCACGTAGCCCATCTTGGCGAAACGGCCAAGCATGGTCTTGTAGTTGCCCAGCGCTTTCTCGTAATCGAACGCGGCTTTTTCCTGCGGGTTGAGCTTGTTGCGGTTCACCAGGCCACGGGTCGGCTGGTAAACGATCACCAGCTCGACGCCTTTGCTTTTGAACGCGTCGTGCAACTGTTGCAGACGCTTGTAGCCGGCCGGCGTGGTGTTGAACTCGGTGCGCAGGTCTTCCTGGGTACGGAACAGCCAGTCGCCCTGAGCCTGTACCAGGGTGGTGAAGTTCTGCTGATAACGCGTGGTGTAGTTCTTCGCGTCATGGGCCGCCGGGCACAGGTTGCAGCACGGCTCGGCGGTGAACTTCGGTGGCGTGACGCTTGCGCCGTCAGCGTCGGCGCGAGCGTTGCCGGCAGCGAGAATGCCGAGGGTCAGGGCCGAGAGGCTGAGCAGTTTGATCATGTGTGGGTGCATAAAAATTATCCTCAGTCCTGCAATTCGGTCTGGCGTTCGACAGGGTCGATCAGCACGGCTTTCTGCTGGCGCACCAACAGATCGAGAATCTCATCCTGGCGCTCGCCGAGGATGCCGTTGAAGCTGATCCCGCTGGACTTGGTCGGCGCCAGCATCGACACGCGATACAGCTCGACACTCAGCGGCGAGTCGATCGACAGCGGGCCGCTGCCATTGGCCGCCAGCTCGCCGCCGACGACGATCAGCGAGACCTGCGCGTCGAACGGGTCGAGCTTTATGTCACGGTCGGTGTCGGTCAGGTCCTTGATGTGGCCGTAGATACCGGTCAGGCCGTTGGTCATGGCAACGTTTTCGTAGAGGCGGATGTTCACGCTGTTACGGATACGAATGCCGTGACGGGTATTGCTGATGACCTTGTTGCCCCACAGCAGGTTGTCGGCGGACTCGTAGAGCGTGATGCCGTCGGTGTGGTTCTTGTAGATCTCGTTGTAGGCAATGATGTTGTTGACGCTGTTACGGTCGATCACCAGGCCCGACAACTTGTTGTCGAAACTCTTGTTGTTGAAGATGAAGCTGTCGTTGACCTCACGGGAAATAATGATCCCGTGCTTCTTCTTCGTGCCGTGAACGGTGTTCTCGGCAATGATCAGACGGTGCGAGCGGTCATGCGGGTCGATGCCGTAGACGATGTTGTCTTTGTAGGTGTTGCCCTTGACCACAAAGTCGCTGGTTTCGTAGCAGTAGAAGCCGTACCACATGTCCGAGAACTCCGAGCCGACGATCCAGCCGGTCGGTTCCGGGCGCTTGAGGACCTTGGCCATGTTCGGCGTGTACTGGGAAATACTCACCCCGTACGACTTACTGTTGGCGTAACCGAAACTGGCCATCTTGCTGTTGACGATGTAGGTCTCGGTGCCGCCCCAGGCGAGCAGGAACGGACGGAATTCCTTCGGCGAACGGAAGGTCGCCGGGCCGTTGTCCTTCTCGCGCCAGCCGGTGACTTTGGTGTCACGCACAAACAGTTTGCCGTCGTTGACCAGGAACGAACCGGCCTCTTGGGACAGGCGCAGTTCCTGGGTCTGACCATCGATTTCGAGGATGCCTTTCTCGCCGACCACGATCGGCAATTTGGCCAGGTACACGCCCGGGGACGTCTCGCTGAAATACTGCTTGGGCAGTTTTTTCGCCAGATCCTTGAGGTTCATGTAGCCGTCGTCGATGAAGATCGCCTGCGGGATGCCGTGCTGACGCACCACCCATTCGGCCATCTTGTTATCGCCGCCGATAAAGTCCTTCAGGGCGTTTTCCTGCATCATCCGGCGCACGCTGATCTTGCCCGGCTTGCTGCGCACGATCTTCGCCGCAGCGGCTTCGGCGGTGAAGCCGGAGAGGTCGGGCAGTGTCGGCTTGGCCAGTTTCAGTGCGTCGGTCGGCGCGCTGCTGACGGTGTAGGTCTTGGCCTGTTGCAGTTCTTTGGCCACGGTCGCAGGTTTCGCCGGTTCAACATTGGCGAAGGCGCCGGCGCTGGCCAGCAGCATCGCGCCGGCCAGCAGGCTGAGTGAGCCTGTTCTGGTGCTGATCATGTCGGGCACTCCCTTGGCGGTTTGCATCAGAAGCGCCAGATCACGTCAATGAATGCGCGGTGCATGTAGGAATCAACCTGGCTGCCATAGGCATCGCCCGGTTTGAACACACCGCCACGGAAACGCACCAGTGCCGAAGGCTCGTCAATCGACTGGCTCAACGCCGCCGGCAACAGGCCTTGCTTGAAGTACTTGGTGACGACCAGGTCCATTTCCTGACCCAGGTCCTTGTTGCCATCTTCAAGCGGCAAGGATGTGCTGGAGAGGATTGCGCCGGTGACGTCGTCGGTGTTGTTTTCCACCGCGTTGATGCCGTTGCTGCCGACCGGCTTGTTGCCGTCGACACGCCAGAACTTGTGGTAGATCAGGCTGGCGTCGTACTCGTCGTTGACCATCCACGAACCGAACAGGGTGGCGGTCTGCATGTTGTTCATTTCGCCACGGAACGCTTCGCCGAAACGGTGCACGCGCGAGCGGGTACCGGTGTAGTTGGAGCGGTTGCTCTCCAGACCGTTCTGTTCGTAATCGGCACTGGCGCGGGCGTATGCACCGCCGACTTGCCACTGCGGATCGAGGCGCAGACGCACGCCGACATCGGCTGCCCAGCCGCTGATGTCATCGCTGCGCTTGGCTTGTGTCGGGCGCGTGCCGTCGGCGTTCAGCGCGTTGACCGTGTCGCGGTCGCCGCTCATGCCGGTGATGCTGCCCCAGTAGTTGACGGTGTTGGTGTTGCGCCAGTTGTAGGCGTCACTGTCGGCAGTCAGGCCGATCCAGCTGATGTCGCCGTTCTCGGTCTTGTCCAGCGAGTCGCGCGGGACGCCCGGCTCGGCGTAATCGAGTTTGCCGTCATCGTGAGTGTGGTGGCCGCGAATGCCGACCCACTGGCCCGGTGTCCACTGGTAAGCAGCGTCGGCGTAGGCGTGCAGGCGATCCTTGTCTTTCGGCGCCAGCTCTTTCAAGTCGGTGCGGTATTCGCTGAAACGCTCGGCAACACCGGCGTTGGCGCGCAGCAGGGTGGTGTCGAAGGTCCAGTTCAGCGCTTCGATGTTGGTGTCGCGCCATTGGCCGTCGTCATTGCGCAGACGCTGACGACCGAACTTGAGGATCTCGCCAGGGTAGGGCGTGAAGCCGCTGTAGCCGACCCAGAATTCGCGCATCGCCAGGTAGTTTTTCTTGGTTTCGCGATCGCCGCTGTCGGTGGCCTGTTCGCCGTCCGATTGCTGCAGGGTGTCGGTCTCGATGATGTCGGTCGAGGTCACCGCCTGACCCATCGCATAGGCGCTCCACGCGCCGCTTTCGCCGTAGATCCACGGACGCAGGTCGAGGCCCACGCCATTGACGTCGCCGCCGCCGGCAGTGCCGAGGTCACGGTCGTCTTCGGACTGGCCGGTGAGTTTCACTTCCAGACCGAAGTTCTTGGTTTCAGTCATCGCAGCCAGTGTCGGGCAAGACCAGAGCAGCGCGAAGGTGAGGCCAATACCGGCCTTCACGAATGGGTTCAGCTTCATAGTTTTTCCTCGCCGTCTTCTTCTTGCAGGGCGTGCAGTTGCAGCGTGTTCGAGTTCAGGGCGCCACGGCTGGCCTGTTCCTGTTGCAACAGGCGGCGGGCTTCGGGCAGGCGCTCGGGCGGCAGTTGCGCCTCGAGGGTCGCTGCCAGTTCATCGGCTTGCGGGGTGTTCTGCGCCTTGGCCAATTGGCTGAACACGTAAGCGTTCAGCGGGTCGGGCTTGGTGCCCTTGCCTTGGGAAAACAACTGGGCGATGGCGAAGTCGGCACTGTTCTGGCCGTTGCGCGCAGCGGTCAGCAGATGGTCCAGAGCCTTCTGCGGATAGACCTTGCCCAGGTAGCCACGACGGTAGATCTGGCCGAGGTAGTAGTCGGCGGCGACTTCGCGGCCAACGGCTTTCTGGAAATGTTCCTCGGCGACTTTCGCGTCGGCCGGGACCATTTTGCCTTCGTAGTAGACCTTGCCCAGCAGCAGTTCGGCGCGCGGCTGGTCGGCAGCGCGGCCGTTGTCCAGGTACTTCATCATCTGGTCGACGTCGCCCAGTTCGGGGAAGTCGTAAAGCAGTTGGGCGAGGGTGACCCACGATGCCGGGTAGCCCGGAGCGATCGGCTCGAGCAGCGCCTGCGCGGTTTTTTCGTCAGTCTTGCCCAGGGTCGAATCGGCCAGCACGCGGGCTACGGAGTCGACACGCTGCGCGGTGACGGTGCCACGGCTGTAACCGGCCTGCATCTGCTTGATCAGCTCGGCCTGTTGCTCCGCCTGGCCACGTTTCTGGTAAACGGTAGCCAGTTCGACGTAGCAGATGTCGGTGGTGTTAAGCGCGGCCTTGCAGATTTTCTCCACGTCATCCAGGTGCTGGTCGTAAGTGCCCTGGGTGCGATACAGCAGCACCTGCGCCAGACCCGCTTCCGGGTAGCCCGACTTGCGCCACTGATCGATCTGCTGCTGCGCGTTGATGTTGGGGAAGCTGTGCGGGTATTGCAGGTAGAGCATCGCCAGCGGGATCAACGTGTTGCCTTCGCCATTGGCGGCGGCTTTTTTCAACAGGGTTTCGGCTTCGTGGTGCTCGGCTTCGGTGGAGCCCGGCTTGGCCACCAGCAGACGACCGAGACGTGCCTGGGCACGCGGCGACACGCTGGCCGCTGCGCGGTAAGTCGCCTCGGCCTGTTTCATCTGCGCCGGGTCACGGCTGTCGACCTGGATATCGGCCAGGCCGACTTGCGCCTCGCTGTAACCCAGATCGGCCAGTTGCTGGTAATTCTGCGCAGCGGTGGCGGTGTCGCCACGCTTGAGCGCTTCGTTGGCCAGACGCTGATCGGGCAGCCCGGCGCAACCGGCCAGACTCACCGCCAATGCCAGGGCACACAGTGATAGCGGTGTTCTGAGGATGGGTGGAGTAGTCACAGGCATGTCCTCGACTTAAAGACCGGCAGCCATGGCTTTGTCGATCAGCCAGTTCAGGTTCGGGCCACGGTCGCTGTTCACTTCCACCGGGCGGCCGGCCAGGCTGCTGTCGAGCGGCTCGTCTGGCTGGATCTGTACGCGAATGTCGGAGGACAGGTCGGCGCTCTTCAGGCTGGTGCTGCTGACGATCTTGCCGGTGCGGGTCTTGTCTTCGCCGGCGATCTGGAAGCTCACCGGAGTGCCTGGACGCACGTCGCCGAACTGGCGATAGGAGAAGCGTGCTTCAACGTTGGCCTGGGTGTTGCGCGGCACCAACTGGAAGATCACGTCGCCCTTG
The DNA here is from genome assembly GCF_004307505.1 of Pseudomonas sp. Sample_11. Classification (NCBI taxonomy): domain Bacteria; kingdom Pseudomonadati; phylum Pseudomonadota; class Gammaproteobacteria; order Pseudomonadales; family Pseudomonadaceae; genus Pseudomonas; species Pseudomonas sp. Sample_11. The sequence continues at coordinate 74,614 of NZ_RCOD01000051.1, read as the reverse complement.
CTCGCATACTGACCGTCAGCCACCAGTTGCTGGGCCACGGTGCAGTCGCACGGCGAAGTCAGGGTGCCGGTCATTTGCTTCCCGAACAGTTCTTCGACCTTGGCTGGGGCCAGTTGGTCTTCGGCCAGATGGCCCTTGAGTACGTCGAGCATGCTGGTGCTGAAGGTCGCCAGCGGTGCGCCTTTGGCGGCAACGCCGTCGGACTTGACCAGACTCTGCACGGTGCCGTCACGCGGCATGGTGATGTTCATCCCCGGCACGCTGACCAGACCGGCCTGGGCGTGGCTGACGAAGTACATGCCGTACACCGACTTGAAGATGAAACCGGCAGCGACCAGGCCAACGGCGAAAATACCGGCGCTGAAGGTCACGGCTTTCAGACGGCCGAACGGGGTCATGCCGGTGTCGTTGGTCTTGTTCTTGCGCGCCTTGGTGAAGTTGTCACGCTGCAGGGTCGCCAGCACTTCGCCGATGCTGACGATGTCGCCGGCCAGGTGCGAAGTGATCAGGTGGCGCAGGGTGGAAATGTCCTGCGGCTCGAGGTTCTGGAACTGGCAGCCGGCGCGGCCGGTGGCGCGATCGAAAGAACGCACCTGCAGTTCAACGTCCATGGCCAGGCCGAGGTTGTCGATGACAAATTGCAGACGTGCCTTGTACACCTCGCCGATGGTCAGCGGCATCTGCCCGGCGTTGAACGCCAGACCGCCAGCCGACAGATCGAGGACCCGCGCTTCGAGCGGAGTCCGGTCAGGGCCGAAGAAACGCAGCTTGGCCGGGATTTTCACGCGAGCGTGCTGGCGCTGGGCTTCGGATTCATGCACTACGTTGACGTTGACGGCGGTATTCATAGGGGCGATTTCCTTGTTAATTCAATAGGAGCGGGTCAGACCATCATCAGCAGCACGGCGACAAAAATGCTGCCGGCGGAGAAGGTCATGGTCCGAGACGACCAGGTGTTGAACCAACGTTGAAAGCTGGCGAGATCACGGGTCAGGGAAGTGGGCTGGCGAGTCCAGGACTGTTGGTCGAGGCGGAAGAACACGTAGATCTTCACCAGGGCGCCAACGATCTGGTTGTAATACAGAATCGCCGGGTAAGCAGGGCCGATGCGGTGACCGGAACACGACAGCAACAGCGTCAGGATCAGGCGGGTGATACCGATCCACAGCAGGTACACGAGGATGAACGCGGTGCCGTACTTGAAGCTGGCGATCAGTGCGACGGTCAGGCCGAGCAGCGAAGTCCACATCGACACGCGCTGGTCGAACAGCACCACCGAGGTGAACGCGCCGAGGCGACGGATACCCAGGCCCAGTGCACGGGAGTTCTGGCGCAGGTTGTTGCCGTACCAGCGGAACATCAGCTTGCGGCTGGCCTTGATGAAGCTCTTTTCCGGCGGATGTTCAACGGTGTTGATCGCGGCGTCCGGCACGTAGAAGGTGTCGTAACCCAGGCGCATCAGGCTGAACCAGCTCGACTTGTCGTCACCGGTCAGGAACTTGAAGCGGCCCAGACGCCAGTGTTGCAGCGAGTCGCTTTCAACGTCGGCGATGAATTCCGGATTGGTCACCACGGAGGCTTTGAATACCGACATCCGACCGGTCATGGTCAGTACGCGCTTGGACAGGGCCATCGAGCACATGTTGATGTGGCGCTGGGCGAAACGCAGCTTGTGCCATTCGCTCATGATGTAGCCGCCGCGCACTTCGCAGAACTCGTTGGTGGTCAGGCCGCCGACATTGCCGAACAGCTGGAACCACGGCACGGTCTTGCGCACGACGCCTTCGCCGAGCACGGTGTCGCCGTCGATCACGGCCACCACGGCACGGTCGTCCGGCAGGTGACGGGAGATCGCGCGGAAACCGAAGGCCAGACCATCGCGCTTGCCGGTACCGGGAATGCGCACGAAGTCGAGCTTGACCCGTTCCGGCGGATTCATCCGCGCCCACAGCGCCTTGACCAGCAACTCGTCGGACATTTCCACGATCGAGCAGACAATGGTGGTTGGCAGTTCGCAGTCGATGGCTTCGCGGATCACCGAGCTGTAGACCTGCGCGGTGGTCAGCGCGTCAATACGAAAGCTGGTGACCATCAGAAACACATGCGACGGATCGGCCGCTTTACCCAGCTTGCGTACTTTGCGACGCAGGTGCGGGTAAACGATGTAGAGAAAAATCATGCCGCGCACAAAGTGCGTTGCACCCATCGAGTAGCGCCAGATACCCACGGCGCCAATCAGGAAAATGAAGTCCTTCGACTCGGAGTCGAATGTGGACGTGGGCAGCATCAAGGCCAGGCCCATCAACAAACTTAGGTAAAACAGCCAACCGGCGGCCTGAAGTAGGCCGTGTCTTAGCCTGTGCATAATCTGCATCCGTCTCTATCTCGGGCTGGGCCCGATGGGGTTAAGGCAGGCTCATCAATGGCCCACTGTAGGAGCTGCCGAAGGCTGCGATCTTTTGATCTTCTGGGTGTTCACTCACGACTCAAGTGAGCCCGGTAAAGATCGCAGCCTCGTTTCACTCGTCAGCTCCTACCACGGGTTCACACAGTCAGTGCGCGGCGACGCGGTATGCGGTGCCGCGCAATGTCTGCTTACCAGCAGATCCCTTCGGTGCGGCTACCGGCGCTGGTGGGCTTGGACATGAAGCCCACCAGGTCGATGACTTGCTTGCCCTGCGGCGCTTCCTGGGCCAGCGAACGGAATTTCTCGTCGCGGTTGCCGAGGATGATCACGTCGGAGTTGTCGATCACCGAGTCGAAGTCGGAGTTGAGCAGGGACGATACGTGCGGAATCTTCGATTCGATGTAGTCCTTGTTCGCACCGTGGACACGGGCGTATTCGACGTTGCTGTCGTAGATGCTCAGGTCGTAACCCTTGCCGATCAGCATTTCCGCCAGTTCGACCAGCGGGCTTTCGCGCAGGTCGTCGGTGCCGGCCTTGAAGCTCAGACCGAGCAGGGCGACTTTGCGTTTTTCATGGCTTTCAACGATGTCGAAAGCGTTCTGCACTTGCGATTCGTTACTGCGCATCAGCGAGTTGAGCAGCGGCGCTTCGACGTCCAGGGAACCGGCGCGGTAGGTCAGCGCACGCACGTCTTTGGGCAGGCACGAACCGCCGAAGGCGAAGCCCGGGCGCATATAGTATTGGGACAGGTTCAGGGTCTTGTCCTGGCAAACCACTTCCATCACTTCACGGCCATCGACGCCGACGGCTTTGGCGATGTTGCCGATCTCGTTGGCGAAGGTCACTTTGGTCGCGTGCCAGACGTTGCAGGTGTACTTGATCATCTCGGCAACGGCGATGTCCTTGCGGATGATCGGGGCGTCGAGTTCTTCGTACAGCGATTGCAGAACGTCGCCCGACGCGGTGTCGAACTCGCCGATAACGGTCATTGGTGGCTGATCGTAGTCAGCGATGGCGGTGGATTCGCGGAGGAATTCCGGGTTGACCGCTACGCCAAAATCGACGCCAGCCTTCTTGCCCGAGCAGTCTTCCAGAATCGGGATGACCACGTTGGCCACGGTGCCTGGCAACACGGTGCTGCGCACGACGATGGTGTGACGGGTGGTTTTTTCACGCAGGACAAAACCGATCTCGCGGCACACGGCCTCGATGTAGTTCAGTTCCAGGTCGCCGTTCTTCTTGCTTGGCGTGCCGACGCAGATCATCGACAGGTCGGTATCACGAATCGCCTCGGCGAAGTTGGTCGTGCCGCGCAGACGACCGGTCTGGATACCCTGCTGCAGCAGTTCGCCCAGGCCTGGTTCTACAATCGGCGATTTGCCGGCGTTAATCATGTCGATCTTGTCTTTGGCAACATCGACGCCAACTACGTCATGGCCCCGTGCAGACAGGCAACCGGCACATACTGCGCCAACGTAACCCAAACCAAATATGCTGATGCGCATCGCAATTACCTCTGTATATATCAGGCCTTAGAAGGCCGGAGTTAATGGTGTTCAGCGGTCACTAGTGCACTCGGAAGTGCGGCTTACAGGCGCCACAATGCCGTGTGCAGGCATACAAAGTTCCGAGTGTCTAATAAGTGCACTCAAGATGTGCGCAACTAGGCCTTGTTGTTATGACTTGCCCTGTTATGCAGCCGATCTTCCGTGCGGGAAGACTCTAGTGCAGTCGTGTAGCCTGCTCGACGTCCGGTAGGGAGCCGGTAAATCAAGCAGTTAGGTGCTCAGGCGAGCACGTTTATAGGGGCGCGGCCTTGGCCTTTGTAGGGGATATTAATGGTGCGTATCTCCTGTCCTTCGATTGTTTTGAGACTAGTTAGTCACTCAGGCAAGTTGCTGTGACAACTTGGTTACATGGCTATCAGCTCTGCGTAAGTTATCTCGTACAAACTCGGCGAGAATCGTTACCGGTGGTATGAGCAACGCATTTGGACATAGTTCCAGCCCACTCATCGTGCCAGCCGAAATTTTTTGAAATATTGATGAAGATGGCACTGGGTGCAAATTGATAGCACTAACGATTTCGCCCTTTAGTTATCGGGGCGAAACAGGGGCCGATAGTTTTGTGCCACTACGGGTAAAAAATTTAGGTGCCACTACTGAAAAAAAACTTCAGTGTCGAGTGAAACTAAAATTAGAAAATAGAGCGTGGTTTTATTGGCGCCATGAATTTGGCGATATGTCGCGGGGGGATTTTGACTTCGGGCGGACTGCACGACTCCTGACGAAAAGAGTCGTGCAAAGGGCATGCTTTATTCCGGGGCGTGGTCGCGCAAAAACACCAGATTGTCGGGTTTCGACTGCTCGGCGCTGTAGCGATAACCCTGTATATCGAATTGCTTGAGCTGAGCCGGGTCGTTGATGCGTTCCTGGATCACAAAACGGCTCATCAGACCGCGCGCTTTCTTCGCGTAGAAACTGATGATCTTGTACTGGCCGTTCTTCTGATCCTTGAACTCGGTGTTGATGATCCGCGCCTTCAACGCGCTGCGCTTGACCGCAGAAAAGTATTCGTTGGATGCAAGGTTGAGCAGTACGTCATCGCCTTGCTCGGCCAGCGCTTCGTTCAGCCACTCGCTGATGCGCGTGCCCCAGAACGCATACAGATCCTTGCCACGGGCGTTGGCCAGTTTGGTGCCCATTTCCAGGCGATAGGGTTGCATCAGGTCCAGCGGCCGCAGCAGGCCATATAGGCCGGAGAGCATGCGCAGGTGTTTTTGCGCGTAATCGAATTGCGCCTCGCTGAAGGATTGCGCGTCGAGGCCGGTGTACACATCACCCTTGAAGGCGAGCAGCGCCTGCTTGGCGTTCTCTGGGGTGAAGGCCGGCGTCCAACTGCCGAAACGCGCGGCGTTGAGGCCACCGATCTTGTCGGACACGTGCATCAACTCGCTGATCTGCGCCGGACTCAGCTCGCGCAGCTGCTGGATCAGTTCCTGGGAATGGTCGAGGTACTGCGGCTGGGTAAAGCGCTGGGTCGCCGGCGGTGTTTCGTAGTCGAGGGTCTTGGCGGGGGAAATCACCATCAGCATGAAGTCGTCTCCTTTAATCGTGGGGGCGATTCTAGGGGGTTGTCCGGGTTGACTCCAGCTATGAGCGTGATAGGTGATCGGTGGTGTATGGAACAAGATCGCAGCCTCGCCGGGGCTCGACAGCTCCTACAGATTGCGCACGGCATCAAACCGCAATGAATTCAATGCGGACAGGTAGGAGCTGCCGAAGGCTGCGATCTTTTGATCTTTGTTTTGATCCACCCGCGATATAGTGCCGCGCGGGTTTTGTTATGGAGACATCCCTTTGCGCATTGTTCTTATATTCACCGCGTGGCTGCTGAGCTTCGGCGCCATGGCGGCGCCCGGCGATGCGGCGACGCTGGATCGCACGGCCTGGCCGGAGCAGCTCAGCAATCCGACCCTGTTCGACGTCGCGTCGCGGGCGGAAATCCTCATGTTCGCTCGCGGCCTGCTCGGCACCGAGTCCATCGACGAGGCGGCACTGGCCCAGCGCCTGGGCCTGCGCACGGTCAATATCGATGCGGTCAATCAGCTGCGCCAGCGCCTCTGGCAGCGCTTGCTCGCCAACTACAACCACGCCCAGCAAAGCTGCGATCAGGACGCCTCTTTCTGCTTCCTCGTCGAAGACCTGCCGACGCTGCGCGAGCAGGCGGCCAAGTTCGTGGTCAGCGACGACAGTTATTACACCAAGTGGGCCGAGCCGAGCCGGATCTTCCATTTGCAGTACCTCGACGAGCTGATGCGCAAGGCGGCGCTGTCGCCGCAAACCAGTAACGAATTCGATCGTTTCGGCGACTACGAGCGCAACGGCGACGACATGCACGACCGGCTGTTTCTGCTGACTTTCGACAGCGCCGCCAACGTGCAACCGGACAATACCGACTGGCTGACCGAATACCTACGCAAGTCCAATCTGAGCGGAACGTTCTTTGTTCTGGGCAAGGATATTCAGGCGCGACTCGCCGGCCGTTCGGTCAGCAGCCTGCAGGCGAGTTTCTCCCGGCAGTGCGTGGGCGTGCAGGGCTGGGAGTTCCGCTCCCACAGCCATTGGCAGGACTGGCAGGATTCGGTGCGACGCAGCGCCGATCTGGTGAAGAACAAACTGCCGGAAAACTACGTGCCGCTATTCCGTCCGCCGGATGGCCAGCGCCGCAGTGATGCACAAGGTTTCTTCAACAGCCAGGGCCTGCAAGTGGCACTGTGGGACATCGATGCCCAGGACGGTGCCGGCAAGCTCAAGGGCCCGGCCAGCGCGCAGCGGGTGCTGACCCTGATGCTGTTGTGGCGGCACGGGGTGATCAATTTCAACATGAAACAGGATGCGGTGAAGACGTCGCTGCCGTGGCTGATCACCCAGACTGCGCAGAGCGGCATCGGCTGGGAAGACTGTCAGGACGCGTTTCGTTGAGAAACGACAAAAAGCCCGGAAACATTGGGCTTGGGGTAATTTTCAGGAGGAATTCGATGCAGGCGGACTTCCGACTTTAGCGGGGTACGGGGAGTCCGCCAAGGGCTTTTCGTCACTCTGCAAAATAAACTTAAAAAAACCGTCAAAGTGCTTTTTTATGTCATCGGTTTTGGAGTATTACGAAGACAGACCGCCGAAACCTGCAACACAGGTGGCGTCTTCCCAGACTCCTATTGTGTGCAGTTCATCCAGGCCCTCGTGGATGAATTCGGCAGTCACCTCGAGGCGCAGCACTGTCAAGGTATTGCGTCGAATGGCTCCCACAAAGGTGACCGAGTATGGATGATCACGGACGCAGCCCTTCCTCCAACCAGCCAATCCTGTATGTACTCGATACCAACGTATTGATTCACGATCCAAATGCCCTGCTGAATTTCGAAGAACACCACGTCGCCATCCCGATGACCGTGCTGGAAGAGCTGGACAAGCTCAAGAGCGGCCATCACAGCGTGGCCGCCGAATGCCGTCAGGCGATCCGCCTGATCGACAAGACCCTGGGCGATGCGTCCCCCGAGGACGTCGAACTGGGTGTGCCGATCCAGCGCGGCAAGGGCGGGCCGAAAGGCTTGCTGTCAATTCTGATGAGCAAACAGGCCGAGTCGAACCTGATTCTGCCCGAGCACCTGAACGACAACAAAATCATCAATCAACTGATTGATCTGCATACCCGCGATCCGCAAAAACCGGTGGTGCTGGTCACCAAAGACATCAACATGCGCCTCAAGGCGCGCGCCTGTGGCATCGACGCCGAGGACTACAGCACCGACCAGTTGGTCGATGACGTGTCCCTGCTGCCCAACGGCTACCACAACATGACCGGCTCCTTCTGGGACCGCGTGAGCAAGGTCGAAACCCGTCAGGACCACGGCCGCACCTGGCATCAGGTGCAACTGATCGACAACCTGCCGGCCGTGCACATCAATGAGTTCATCATCGACGAGCAGGGCTTTGTCGGCTGGATCAAGGAAATCCAGGAAGACCGCCTGCTGATCCTCGACCTGCACCAGGAACCGCTGCTGCATCAGGAGGCCTGGGGCCTGAAGCCGCGCGACATCTATCAGAGTCTGGCCCTGTATGCGTTGCTTGACCCGGACATTCATCTGGTCAACCTGTCTGGCGCCGCCGGTTCCGGTAAGACCATTCTGGCGCTGGCCGCTGCGATCGAGCAGACCATGGTCAGCAAACGTTATCGCCGCATCATCGCCACCCGCAGCGTGCAGGGCCTGGACCAGGAGATCGGCTTCCTGCCCGGCACCGAAGCGGAAAAAATGGAGCCTTGGCTGGGCGCCATCACCGACAACCTCGAAGCCTTGCACATGGATGACGAAAACACCCATGGCAGCGTCGACTACATCCTCAGCAAAGTGCCGTTACAGTTCAAATCGCTCAACTACATTCGCGGTCGCAGCTTCCAGCAAAGCCTGATCCTGATCGACGAATGCCAGAACCTCACGCCGCACCAGATGAAAACCATCATCACCCGTGCCGGCGCCGGTTCCAAAGTGGTGTGCCTGGGCAACCTGGCGCAGATCGACACCCCTTACCTGTCCGCGACCAGCTCCGGGCTGACCTACCTGACCGAACGCTTCAAGGATTTCCCCAACGGTGTGCACATCACCCTGCAAGGGGTGCCTCGCTCGATCCTGGCCGAATACGCCGAATCGCATCTCTAAGAGGAGCAGCTACAAGCTTCAAGCCGCAAGCTACAAGTGGTCCGAGTGAAATTCACTTGCCGCTTGAAGCTTGCGGCTTTCGGCTGTTTAAATGCGAGCTTTCCTGACGCCTGCCTACCGCGCTTTAACTTGCCGCTTGTAGCTTGCCGCTCGCAGCTGCCTCAAGGAGGCCCTCGTGCTGACTCATCTCGATTCCCAAGGTCGCGCCAACATGGTCGACGTCACTGAAAAAGCCGTGACGTTCCGTGAAGCGACCGCTCAAGCGCTGGTGCGCATGCTCCCTGAAACCCTGCAGATGATCGTCAGCGGCGGCCACCCCAAGGGCGATGTGTTCGCCGTGGCGCGCATTGCCGGAATTCAGGCGGCGAAGAAGACCAGCGATCTGATTCCCCTGTGCCACCCGCTGATGCTCACCGGCGTCAAAGTCGAACTCAGCGCCGAGGGTGAGGACAGCGTGCGTATCGTCGCGCGCTGCAAGTTGTCCGGGCAGACCGGTGTCGAGATGGAAGCGCTGACCGCCGCCAGCGTCGCCGCCCTGACCATTTACGACATGTGCAAAGCCGTCGACCGTGGCATGACCATCGAAAGCGTGCGGCTGCTGGAGAAAGTCGGCGGCAAGAGCGGCCACTTCCAGGCGGAGCAGCCATGAAACTGACCGTGAAATTTTTTGCCCGCTACCGTGAAGCGCTGGGCGTGGATTCGGTTGCGGTTGAAGGCGATTTCGCCACCGTCGATGACGTTCGCGCACTGTTGGCACAACGTGATGGCGCCGAAGTGCTGAGCGAGCAGAACCTGATGTGCGCACGTAACGAAGACCTCTGCCAGCTCGATGAGCCGGTGGTCGATGGCGACGAAGTGGCGTTTTTCCCCACCGTGACCGGAGGCTGAACATGGCGATTCGCGTGCAGGCCACGCCGTTCGATCCGGGCGCTGAAGTCAATGCGATGCACGCGGCCAATGTCGGCGTTGGCGCGGTGGTGAGCTTTGTCGGTTACGTGCGCGATTTCAACGACGGTCTCGACGTGGCCGGGATGTTCCTCGAGCATTATCCGGGCATGACCGAAAAAGCCCTCGGCAAGATCGCTGTCGAAGCTGAGCAGCGCTGGCCGCTGTTGAAACTGGAAGTGCTGCATCGCATCGGCGCGCTGGAGCCGGGCGAACCGATCGTCTTCGTCGGCGCCGCCAGCGCCCACCGCCAGGCCGCATTCGATGCCTGCGCCTTCGTCATGGACTACCTGAAAACCCGCGCGCCGTTCTGGAAAAAAGAGAACACCAGTGACGGCCCGCGTTGGGTCGAAGGGCGCGACAGTGATCATGCGGCTGCGGATCGCTGGAAGAAATAACTCCTGTAGCGCCCTCCAATCCGCCATCGCTGGCAAGCCAGCTCCCACAGGGTTTTGCGTCGTGCACATATTTTTTGTGCACCACTGAAACTGTGGGAGCTGGCTTGCCAGCGATGAGGCCATCTGCAACACCCAAAAACCTCGCAGACACTCTCTTCTCCCTGATTGACGGCTTGTACCTATGAGTCCAGTATGGATTTCCAAGTACAAAAAAAGCTTCTGTCTGGCAGCTGTCAGCTTGCCGCTTGTAGCTGCTCTTCTTCGCCAAACCAACAACAACCCGCGAGAGAACGAACATGAAGAAACTCCCCCTCATCACCGGCCTTGCCTTCAGCCTGCTGGCCTGTGCCAGCACCTTTGCCGCCGAGAAAACCTTGCGCATCGGCATCGAAGCGGCCTACCCGCCATTCGCGTCGAAAACCGACAAAGGTGAAATCGTCGGTTTCGACTACGACATCGGCAATGCCCTGTGTGCGCAGATGAAGGTCAAGTGCGTGTGGGTTGAAGGTGAGTTCGACGGGCTGATTCCTTCGCTCAAAGTAAAGAAGATCGACATGGCGCTGTCGTCGATGACCATCAATGAAGATCGCAAGAAGTCGGTGGATTTCAGCCACAAGTATTACTTCACTTCTTCGCGTCTGGTCATGAAGGAAGGCGCGACGGTGGATGATCAGTACGCCAGCCTCAAAGGCAAGAACGTCGGCGTGCAGCGCGCGACCACCACTGATCGTTACGCCACCGAGGTGTTCGAACCCAAGGGCATCAACGTCAAGCGCTACGGCAACAACGAAGAGATCTACATGGACCTGGCGGCGGGGCGCCTTGATGCGATTTTTGCCGACACCATTCCGCTCAATGACTTCCTGTCGATGCCGCGCGGTAAGGGTTACGCGTTTGTCGGGCCGGAGCTGAAGGATCCGAAGTACGTCGGCGAGGGCGCGGGGATTGCCGTGCGCAAGGGCAACGGTGAACTGGTCAGCCAGTTGAACAGCGCCATCGACGGGATTCGCGCGAGTGGCGAGTATCAGAAGATTTCCGAGAAGTATTTCAAGACTGATATCTACGGCGATTGACAGTCCGTTATCGCTGGCAAGCCAGCTCCCACAGGTTCGGCGGTCGCCATAAATTTTGTGTGTGACGCAATTACTGTGGGAGCTGGCTTGCCAGCGATCTGGCCGGACGAGTCACCGCAGAATTCAGCCCTTCAATTCCTTCAAATGCTTGTACACCGTCGCCCGCCCCATGTTCAGCACATTGGCCACGTAGTTCGAGGCGCTCTTGCCCTTGAACGCCCCCTCGGCGTGCAGCGCCAGCACCAGTTCGCGTTTGTGGTCACGGGTCAGCAGATTCAGGCTCAACTGCCGCTCGCGCAACCAGGCGTGGAGGAAGGTGTTGATGCGTTCCTGCCAGTCATCACGGAACAGCGAGTCCGGCTGCGGAATCAGTTTGCTCGGTGACAGGAACAGGTCCAGCGCCGCTTTGGCGTTCTCGAACATGGAAATATTCAGATTGATGCACAGCACCGCCAGCGGACGGCTTTCGCTGTCGCGCAGCACGGTGCTCAGGCTGCGAATTTTCTGACCGTCCCAGTTGAGCTTTTCGTACGGGCCAATGTTCCTGTCGCTGACATCCTCGCTGAGCATGTCTTCCAGCGACGAGTCGTCGCCGATCTCGCGCTTGGACAGGTTGTTGGCGATGTAGTCGACCTTCTGCGTGCGCAGGTCGTGCAGCACCACCTCGGCGTGGGGGAAGAACAGCGTGGCGATGGCGTCGGCGATGGCGCGGAAGTTATCCAGCGCCGGATCGAATTCGGGGGCAGTCATGACAGTGGAGCTCCAGGCAGCGTCAGCGCCCCTTGTGCCGGGGCGCTGCGAGTGTGCCGCAATCTTTTCGACGAGTCGATGCGATCAAGCCAGTCGGGCCGGGGAGAGCATGGCGCTGTCCAGACCGAATTCATGCAGGTGCTCGGGAAACGGCTCGCCGCGCACCAGTGCCGCACTGGCTTGGCCCATCGCCGGCGACGTCTGGATGCCGTAACCGCCCTGCGCGGCGACCCAGAACAGCCCCGGAACTTGCGGATCGAAGCCGCTGAGCAGATCACCGTCGGCAACAAAACTGCGCAGACCTGCCCACGTGCGGGTCGGGCGGCGGATGGTCAGCGTGGTGGCCTCTTCGATCTGATAAATGCCCATGGCGATGTCGAGTTCTTCCGGCTGCACATCGTGTGGTTCGACCGGATCGGCGTTGGCCGGCGAGCCGAGAAACATGCCGGCGTCGGGCTTCATGTAGAAGGATTCGTCGAGGCTGACCAGCATTGGCCAATGATGAGTGTCCACGCCTTCCGGGCCGGCAAATATAAACGCGGCGCGGCGTTTCGCTTGCAGCCCCAGCGGCTGCGCGCCGGCCAGCGCGCCGATCCGGTCGGCCCAGGCGCCGGCGGCATTGATAAGCGCCGGTGCGCTGAACGTTTCACCATTGGTCTGCACGATCCACAGGCCATCGGCATCGCGGCTCAAGCCGAGCACCTCGCAATCGGTGCGGACTTCGCCGTGATTGCGCCGAATGCCGCGCAGGTAGCCTTGATGCAGCGCGTCGGTGTCGATGTCGCAGGCCGATGGATCGTAGATCGCGCCGTGGACTTTTTCCCGGCGCAGGATCGGCAGACGCGCGCAGGCTTCGTCGGCGCTGAGCAGTTGCATCTGCGGCACCGTGGCTTTGGCGCTGAGGTATTGGTTGTTCAGTTCGGCGGGATCACCGATGAAGTCGACGGTCATTTCGCCGCGCGGGGTCAGCAGTGGGTGCTCGCAAAAACCGCTCGGAGGACTATCGAAAAACGCGCGGCTCGCCTGAGTCAGTGCGCGGACCTGTGCGGTGCCGTAGGCGGCGGTGTACAGCGCGGCGGAGCGACCGGTGGAGTGATAGCCGGGATGGGTTTCACGCTCGAGCACGATCACTTTGCCGTGCGGCGCCAGCCAGAACCCGGTAGAAGCGCCGGCAATCCCGCCGCCGATGATGATGAAATCTGCGTGGTTCATGAAAACTCCCAGGTAACGAGAACCCCGTAGGAGCTGCCGAGTGAAACGAGGCTGCGATCTTTTGATCTTGATCTTGATCTTGAAAAAACAGGATCAAAAGATCGCAGCCTTCGGCAGCTCCTACAGGGGATGTGTGGTGTCAGTGGTGCAGGTGATAAACCGCATTGGCCAAGGCAATGTCTTCCAGGCCCAGACCGATCGAACGGAAAAACACATGCCGCTGGTAATCCGGGCGCTGCACTTTTTCGCTGAGCAAGTCGGCGAGGTCGCCAACAATCGAATCCTTGCTCCAGCCATGCTGTTCGGCGGCAATCAGCATCTCACCTGCCGAACCCGGCGTGGTCAGACGATAGTCGCAGAACACCTGCATGTCGTTGAGGCTTTGCGGCGGTACTTCATGAGCGCGCGGGGCGTTGGTGCTGATCGAGGTGATCAGCGCCGGTTTGTGCAGTTGCGCCGGATCGATCACCGGCCCGGCAGACGAGGTGCAGAGCATGATCACGTCAGCATCGGAGATGGCGGTCTCGCGGCTGTTGGCAATCTTCAGTGACGGCGCGATGGACTTCAACACAGTCTGTGTTTCCGCATCTTCCAGCAGCGATGGCGAATACAGGCTGATGCTCTGCCAGTCGCGCAGCGCCTTGGCGTAATGCAGATGCGCCTGAGCGACCTTGCCGCTGCCGATGATTGCCAGTCGCTGGGCGTCCAACGGGGCGAGGGCGTCGACCGCCACTGCCGTGGTCGCGGCGGTGCGCGCGGTGGTCAGTTCGCCGGCATCACAGAGCAGCAGCGGCTGGCCGGTTTTCATCGACATCAACAATGTCCATGCCGTCACCAGCGCACCCTGCTCACGAACGATGTATGGCGAAGTCTTCACTCCATATACGCCGTCCTCGGCCAGCACGCCCAGATAATTGATGAAGTCGCCGGCGCCCTGCGGGAACTCGACCACTTGCTGCGTCGGCTGCACGGCGTTACCGGCCGCCAGATCGCGGAACAGCTTGCGCAGGATCTGCGGAACATCGATACGCGCCAATAGCTCATGGGCCTGGGCTTGATCGATCACATAGGGCGTACTGGACATTTCGCGCTCCAAAACTAAACTTATTTTTCCATTATGGACTTTTAGTTCTGGCGAGCAACCATCGGGCATAAAAAAAGCGCAGTCCGTTTCCGGCTGCGCTTTCTCATATAGCGGGGCTTACTGCGGACGCTTGCGCTCAACCGCGCGCAGCAGATGCGTCGGTGGGGTTTCGCAGCTGATCTTGCGACCGAGTTTTTCTTCGATGGACGGCAACTGGTAAGAGTCGTCCTCGCCGGCAAAGCTGATCGACACACCGTCAGCGCCTGCGCGACCGGTACGGCCAATGCGGTGCACGTAGTCGTCCGGCACTTCCGGCAGAGTGAAGTTGATCACGTGGCTGATGCCGTCGATGTGGATGCCGCGACCGGCGACATCGGTTGCGACCAGCACGCGAATCTTGCCTTCGCGGAAACCTTCCAGAGTCTTGATGCGCTTGTGCTGCGGTACGTCGCCGGACAGCTGCGCGGCGTTGATGCCGTCACGCACCAGGCGCTCTTCGATGCGGCGTACCTCGTCCTTGCGGTTGGCAAACACGATGACCCGCTCCCAACCGTTGTCGTTGACCAGGTTATAGAGCAGTTTGTATTTGTCGGCAGCGGCCACGGCGTAGATGTGCTGCTCGACGTTCTCGTTGGCGACGTTGGTGATTTCGATTTCGACGATGGCCGGGTCGGTGGTCCATTGCTTGGCCAGATTCATCACGTCTTCGGTGAAGGTTGCGGAGAACAGCAAAGTCTGGCGTTCGGACTTCGGCGGGGTCTGGCGAATGATCTGCCGTACCTGTGGGATGAAACCCATGTCGAGCATGCGGTCGGCTTCGTCCAGCACCATCACTTCAACCATGTCCAGATGCACATCGCCGCGCTGGTTGAAGTCGAGCAAGCGGCCAGGCGTGGCGACGAGGATGTCGCAATGACGTGCTTCGAGGTGCTTGAGCTGTTTGTCGAAGTCCATGCCGCCGACGAAGGTCATGACGTTGAGGCCGGTGTACTTGGTCAGGTCAGCGGCGTCCTTGGCGATCTGCACCACCAGCTCACGGGTCGGCGCGATGATCAGTGCGCGCGGTTCGCCCATGTAGCGCTCTTTCGGCGGCGGCGTCTGCAGCAACTGGGTGATGATCGAGATCAGGAACGCGGCGGTCTTGCCGGTGCCGGTCTGCGCGCGGCCAATGGCGTCTTTGCCGGCGAGGGTGAAACCCAGCACCTGCGCCTGGATCGGCGTGCAGTACGGAAAGCCCAGATCCTGGATGGCGTGCATCAGTTCCGGAGCAAGCTTGAAATCGTGAAAGCGGGTTTTGCCTTCCTGCGGCTCGACGACGAAGTCTTCGAGTTTCCATGGAATGACCGGTGCCTTGGGCTTCGGTTCGCGACGTGGCCTGGCCGGTTTCGGCGCTTCGCTGGGTGCAGGCTCTACGGCAATTGGCGCTGGCGCAGCGGGTATTTCTTCTGGCTTCGGTGCGGCTGCGGGAGCGGGGCGGTCGGCCTGGGGGGCATCGGTGCGATGACCGGGGGCGTGCGACGGCGCACTGGGAACTGGCGCGAGCTGCTCAGCCTCGCTTTTACCGAACATCTTCTTGAGTGCTTTGAGCACGGTCATCTCATCAGTTGGTTAAGGAATGTACGCCGGCCAGTGTAATGCAAGAATCGGGCGCGGCGTAGTAGGAGGGATCAATGGGCGGACATTGCTCGCGAATCAGCGCAGACGTTCGCTCAGCCAGACGCCGACGTCGCGAATCTCTTCAGGTAACACTTCGTGCTCCATTGGGTATTCCTGCCATGTCACGGTGACACCATGCTTCACCAAATGCTCATAGGCAGTGCGCCCCATCGAGTTCTGCACCACGCCATCGAACTGACCGTGCAGACACAGCACCGGAATACGCTGCTGACTGGCGGATAACTCCAGTTCATCGCTGAATGTCGGTGCGTACGTCGACAACGCCAGCACCCCGCCCAGCGGTCCCTGCCATTTAAGGAACGCGGTATGCAATACCACCGCGCCGCCTTGCGAAAACCCGGCAAGGAAAATCCGCGAGGCGTCTATTCCGCTGGCGCGCTGGTTTTCGATCAGCTCGATGATGCGCTCTGCCGACGCTTCCAGTTCGTCGCGATCGATCGCCCGGGCCGGGCTCATGGCCTTGATGTCGTACCAGCTGGGCATGGCATATCCGCCATTTATCGTCACTGGACGGGTCGGTGCCTGCGGCAGCACAAAGCGCGTGCTCAACAGACTTTCCTGCAATGCCTCGGCTACCGGCAGGAAGTCGTAACGGTCGGCGCCGAGGCCGTGCAGCCAGATCACGCAGGCGTCTGCGGGCTTAACAGGCTGAAGAATCAAGGGCTCGGTCATGTCTGCTCCAAAAATGTGCGGGCGCTCTCATTGAGTGCGTGATTGAAGTGCGCGCCCGGTTGATCCGTTAACAAGATGTCGCAAGGTTACAAGTTTAGCTATTGACGTGTCGCGCAATCACTTTCGCAAGCGGTGTGGTACGGCGTTTGCTATGGAGCTTTGCGTACGAAGCATCCGTTGCGCGGCGGTAACACTATCAGTGTCAGTCGCGTGATGGGATAGCAACGAATCCGGTGATGGATGTTCGCCAATGGCCGCAACGGGCTTAGCGAACGTGAAAGGGCTACAGCCCGTTCGGCCGATTGGTGAGAAGTGAGTGATCCATGATGTGGATTTTCTCCTACTAGACTCATAGCGAAGGTCTTACGTCGGTTGACCCCAAAAAAGCCAACACGGGTCAACAACGCCTCAAAAGGGTGCGACAGGACTCAAGCTCCGACACAACAAGAGCAAAACTGGAGGTTTGAATGAAGATGTTGAAATCCACTCTGGCGGTCGTGACTGCTGCAGCAGTACTCGGCGTCAGCGGGTTCGCTCAGGCGGGTGCAACCCTGGATGCGGTACAGAAAAAAGGTTTCGTGCAGTGTGGCGTGAGCGACGGTCTGCCGGGCTTCTCGGTACCGGATGCGACCGGCAAGATCCTCGGCATCGATGCCGACGTCTGCCGCGCTGTGGCGGCAGCCGTTTTCGGCGACGCCAACAAGGTCAAGTTCAGCCAGTTGAACGCCAAGGAGCGCTTCACCGCGTTGCAATCCGGCGAGATCGACATCCTGTCGCGCAACACCACCATGACCAGCTCCCGTGACGCGGGCATGGGCCTGAAATTCCCGGGCTTCATCACCTACTACGACGGCATCGGCTTCCTGGTGAACAACAAGCTGGGCGTGAAGAGCGCCAAAGAGCTGGACGGTGCGACCATCTGCATCCAGGCCGGTACCACCACCGAACTGAACGTTTCCGACTACTTCCGTGGCAACGGTCTGAAATACACCCCGATCACCTTCGACACCTCCGATGAAAGCGCCAAGTCGCTGGAATCCGGTCGTTGCGACGTGCTGACCTCCGACAAGTCCCAGCTGTTCGCCCAGCGCAGCAAGCTGGCCTCGCCGAAGGACTACGTGGTGCTGCCGGAAACCATTTCCAAGGAACCATTGGGCCCGGTCGTACGTAACGGCGACGACGAGTGGCTGGCGATCGTGCGTTGGGTCGGCTATGCGCTGCTCAATGCCGAAGAAGCCGGCATCACTTCGAAGAACGTCGAAGCTGAAGCCAAGTCCACCAAGAACCCGGACGTAGCCCGTATGCTCGGCGCTGACGGCGAGTACGGCAAAGACCTGAAACTGCCGAAAGACTGGGTTGTGCAGATCGTCAAGCAGGTCGGCAACTACGGCGAAATCTTCGAGAAAAACCTCGGCAAGAGCACTCCGCTGGAAATCGACCGTGGCCTGAACGCCCTGTGGAACAACGGCGGCATTCAGTACGCACCACCAGTGCGCTAATGGTTCTATCGCCCGGCGGGCCAACCGCCGGGTGATGTTCTTGTTCCATTTCTTCCGGGGCACTTCATGCAAAATTCAATCGGCGCACCAAAGCAGAGGCTCAGCCTCAGCGATCCACGAGTGCGTGCGTGGCTATTCCAGATCATCACCGTTGTGGCGGTGGTCTCGCTTGGCTGGTACCTGTTCGACAATACGCAAACCAACCTTCAGCACCGGGGCATCACCTCCGGTTTCAGCTTTCTGGAGCGCAGTGCCGGATTCGGCATCGCTCAAACCCTGATCGACTACACCGAAGCGGACAGTTACGCGCGGGTGTTTGTCATCGGCCTGCTCAACACCCTGTTGGTGACCTTTATCGGCGTGATCCTGGCGACGATTCTCGGTTTCATCGTCGGCGTGGCGCGGCTGTCGCAGAACTGGATCATCGCCAAACTGGCGACGGTGTATGTGGAAGTATTCCGCAACATTCCGCCGCTGCTGCAGATCCTGTTCTGGTACTTCGCGGTGTTCCTGACCATGCCGGGGCCGCGCAACAGCCACAACTTCGGCGACACCTTCTTCGTCAGCAGCCGTGGCCTGAACATGCCGGCCGCACTCGCTGCCGACGGTTTCTGGGCGTTCGTGATCAGCATCGTCCTGGCCATTGTCGGCATCGTGCTGATGTGCCGCTGGGCCAACAAGCGCTTCGAAGAAACCGGCGTACCGTTCCACAAGTTCTGGACCGGCCTGGCAATTGCGCTGGTGATCCCGACCCTGTGCGCGCTGATCTTCGGCGCTCCGCTGCACTGGGAAATGCCCGAGCTCAAGGGCTTCAACTTTGTCGGTGGCTGGGTGTTGATCCCGGAACTGCTGGCGTTGACCCTGGCGCTCACCGTGTACACCGCAGCGTTCATCGCCGAGATCGTACGTTCCGGGATCAAGTCGGTCAGCCACGGCCAGACCGAAGCAGCGCGTTCCCTCGGCCTGCGCAACGGCCCGACCCTGCGCAAGGTGATCATCCCGCAAGCCCTGCGCGTGATCATTCCGCCGCTGACCAGCCAATACCTGAACCTGGCGAAGAACTCCTCGCTGGCCGCCGGTATCGGTTACCCGGAAATGGTTTCGCTGTTCGCCGGCACCGTGCTCAACCAGACCGGGCAGGCTATCGAAGTGATTGCCATCACCATGAGCGTGTACCTGGCGATCAGTATCAGCATTTCCCTGCTGATGAACTGGTACAACAAGCGCATTGCGCTGATCGAGCGGTAAGGAAAAGCGCATGAGTACTCATACTTTCAAACCCGACATGCCTCCACCGAACAGCAGCATCGGCGTGGTGGCGTGGATGCGCGCGAACATGTTCTCCAGCTGGCTCAACACCCTGCTGACGCTGTTTGCGTTCTACCTGATCTACCTGGTCGTGCCACCGATCCTCAGCTGGGCGATCGTCGATGCCAACTGGGTCGGCACCACCCGCGCCGACTGCACCAAGGAAGGCGCCTGCTGGGTGTTCATTCAGCAGCGCTTCGGCCAGTTCATGTACGGCTACTACCCGACCGAGCTGCGCTGGCGCGTTGATCTGACCGTGTGGCTGGCGGTCATTGGCGCAGCACCGCTGTTCATCTCGCGCGTGCCGCGTAAAGCGGTGTACGGCCTGAGCTTCCTGGTGCTGTACCCGATCATCGCCTTCATCTTGTTGCACGGCGGTTTCGGTCTGACCACCGTGCCGACCAGCCAGTGGGGTGGCCTGATGCTGACCCTGGTGATCGCCACCGTCGGCATCGCCGGAGCATTGCCGCTGGGCATCGTGCTGGCGCTGGGACGGCGTTCCAATATGCCGGCGATTCGTGTGGTCTGCGTGACTTTCATCGAGTTCTGGCGCGGCGTGCCGTTGATCACGGTGTTGTTCATGTCCTCGGTGATGCTGCCGCTGTTCCTGCCCGAAGGCATGAACTTCGACAAGCTGCTGCGGGCGCTGATCGGCGTGATCCTGTTCCAGTCGGCGTACGTGGCTGAGGTGGTACGTGGCGGTCTTCAAGCGATCCCTAAAGGTCAGTACGAAGCGGCCGCGGCGATGGGCCTCGGTTACTGGCGTTCGATGGGCCTGGTGATTCTGCCGCAAGCGCTGAAGCTGGTGATTCCGGGCATCGTCAACACGTTCATTGCGCTGTTCAAGGACACCAGCCTGGTGATCATCATCGGCCTCTTTGACCTGCTCAACAGCGTCAAGCAAGCCGCCGCCGACCCGAAATGGCTGGGCATGGCCACCGAAGGCTACGTGTTCGCCGCCCTGGTGTTCTGGATTTTCTGTTTTGGTATGTCGCGCTATTCCATGCATCTGGAACGCAAGCTCGACACTGGCCACAAGCGTTAGGAGTTCTCTGTAAATGAGCGAAGCAATCAAAAAGCCTGTGGGTCCGGAAGGCATCATCCAGATGCAGGGCGTGAACAAGTGGTACGGCCAGTTTCACGTACTCAAAGACATCAACCTCAACGTCAAACAGGGCGAGCGCATCGTCCTGTGCGGCCCGTCGGGTTCCGGTAAATCGACCACGATCCGTTGCCTCAATCGTCTGGAAGAACACCAGCAGGGGCGCATCGTCGTCGATGGCGTGGAACTGACCAATGACCTCAAGCAGATCGAAGCGATCCGTCGCGAAGTCGGCATGGTGTTCCAGCACTTCAACCTGTTCCCGCACCTGACCATCCTGCAGAACTGCACCCTGGCGCCGATGTGGGTGCGCAAAATGCCCAAGCGCAAGGCCGAAGAAATCGCCATGCATTACCTGGAGCGCGTACGCATTCCGGAGCAGGCGCACAAGTACCCGGGGCAACTGTCCGGCGGTCAGCAACAGCGTGTGGCGATCGCCCGCGCCTTGTGCATGAAGCCGAAAATCATGCTGTTTGACGAGCCGACTTCAGCGCTCGATCCGGAAATGGTGAAAGAGGTTCTCGACACCATGATCGGTCTGGCCGAAGACGGTATGACCATGCTTTGCGTAACCCACGAAATGGGCTTCGCCCGCACCGTGGCCAACCGCGTGATCTTCATGGACAAGGGCGAAATCGTTGAACAGGCCGCGCCGAACGATTTCTTCGACAATCCGCAGAATGATCGGACCAAGTTGTTCTTGAGTCAGATTTTGCATTGATGGTTGATAAGTGAAACCAACCCGGCCATGTGCCGGGTTGTTTTTTCGGGGTCAGGAAACCGAAAGGGATTGATGTTCTTTGTGGACGATGTGCTCGAAACCTCTCAAATCTGCACCTTCGCCGAGAGTCTTTGCATCGGTTAGCAAATATGGGTAACGATCCAATAAACGCATCAGCAGTATGAGTGCCTTGGGCGGCAAGATTTCGCCGCGCTCGTAGCGAGAGAATGCGTTATGCCCACCCCCAGATAGCAGTTGCACCGTCTCTTTTTGCGTCAGATGCAATTTGCGGCGAATCCGCTTCATCTCGTCGCCGATCATTTTCCTGGCAGCGATGACCAACTCATCACCTGCGTCGCAATAACGTTCCGCGCTATCGGTATCGGCGTCCCATTCGACCTCACCGCAGTTCTGGCACTCCCAGCCAGAAAGATCATCCACACGCCGCTCCATGCCTTTGACTTTCAGGGTTTCGCCGCGCCCCTGAAAATGCCTCATTCCCTCACGTGCACCGCAGCTGACACATTGCTGGGTTTTCATGGGTTTTTCTCCTTGAAGGAGATCACCGGTGGGCTGCCGCCGGGGCGGTATGTCACCTTGATGTAAATCTCCTGATCTCGTGAATTGATGTGATACACGTCTTGCCAGATTCGATGATCCTCATAAGTAGTCATCGATTTGTACAACATCCTGGTTTGTAGCTCGAAAACAATCTCCTGCATTTCGCTGACATTGAAGCCGAGCTTCTCAGCTGACCTTACTGAAGTTTTGGTGAAAGCATTTTGACCCAGTCGCCTCACTTCAGACTTGATCACCGCCAAGTCGTAATGGGGTGTGCTCTTTTCCATAAGAAGCCAAAACCCTGTCCCTGAAATTACCCTTAAAGGGTAATTTTGACCAATCGAAAATGCCGCTCCATGTGTCTCCGATTGACCCTAGGTGGTTGCCGTCCTACATGGGTCTGACTAACATGTCGGAAAATTCATCCTATGATTGGATGAAAAGGTGAGGTTCATGTCCGACATTTCCCCTTTGATCAAGCGATCCCTGGTCGATCAGGCTTTGGATCAACTGCGTCAACGCATCAACAGCGGTGCGTGGCAGGTCGGCGAGCGTCTGCCGACCGAGCCTGAGCTGTGCGCCGAGCTGGGTATCAGCCGCAACACGGTGCGTGAGGCGATGCGTGTTTTGGCGTTTTCGGGATTGATCGAAATTCGCCAAGGCGACGGCAGTTATCTTCGTGCACTGGTCGACCCGCTCGACACACTTAAAGCGCTATCGCGTTGTTCGCTGGAGCAGGCCCGGGAGACCCGGCACATCCTTGAAGTCGAGGCCATCGGCCTGGCGGCGTTGCGTCGTACCGATGAGGATCTGGCGGCGCTGCGTGAAGCGCTCGGCACCAGCGGCAGCCATTACCACGGCGATCTCGACACCTATATCGCCTGCGATCTGGTGTTCCATCGCCGACTGGTCGACGCCGCGCACAACCCGACCCTCAGCGAGTTGTATCGCTACTTTTCCAGCATCGTCGGCGCGCAATTGCGCCAGACCCTGAATATCTCCCCGCGCCGTCAGGAAGTGTTCGATCTGCACATCGACTTGCTCGATGCGGTCGAGCAACGCGACCCGGAACGGGCCAAAGCCTTGTCGAGGCAGTTGATCAATGAACCTTGAAACCGAGAAGACCATGTCCCGCAGTGAGTTATCCACAGCGTCGAAACGCACCCCCGAACTTGAAGAGCTGCTGATCGATGCCGAGGCTGATGACGAGCAGGTGCAGCAAAGCCATCCGTTGGTGAAACGTCCATGGTTGCTGCTGCTCGGGTTGATTCTGGTGGCACTGAACCTGCGCCCGGCGTTGTCGAGCATGGCGCCATTGCTTAGCGAGGTCTCCAGAAGCCTCGGGCTGACTGCGGCGCAGGCGGGATTGCTGACCACGTTGCCGGTGCTGTGCCTGGGCTTGTTCGCACCGCTGGCGCCGATTCTGGCGCGGCGTTTCGGTGCTGAGCGGGTGGTGCTGGGGATTCTGCTGACACTGGCCGGCGGCATCATCCTGCGCAGCAATTTCGGCGAGATCGGGCTGTTCGCCGGCAGCGTGCTTGGCGGCGCCAGCATCGGCATCGTCGGCGTGCTGCTGCCGGGCATCGTCAAGCGCGACTTCGCCAAACACGCCGGGACCATGACCGGCGTCTACACCATGGCCCTGTGCCTGGGCGCAGCGATGGCGGCGGGTTCGACCGTTCCGCTGAGTGAACACTTCGGCAACAGCTGGGCGATGGGCCTGGGCTTCTGGGTGATTCCGGCATTGGTGGCGGCGGTTTTCTGGCTGCCACAAGTTGGCTCCAAACATGGCGCACACAACGTCGCCTATCGCGTGCGCGGGTTGCTGCGTGATCCGCTGGCCTGGCAGGTGACCTTGTACATGGGCCTGCAATCGTCGCTGGCCTACATCGTGTTTGGCTGGTTGCCGTCGATCCTCATCGGGCGCGGGCTTACACCGACTCAGGCCGGATTGGTGCTGTCCGGTTCGGTGATCATTCAGCTGGCCAGTTCGCTGGCCGCGCCGTGGCTGGCGACCCGTGGCAAGGATCAGCGTCTGGCGATCGTGGTGGTCATGGCGCTGACCCTGGCCGGCCTGTTCGGCTGCCTGTACGCACCGATCGAAGGTCTGTGGGGCTGGGCGATTCTGCTCGGGCTGGGGCAGGGCGGTACGTTCAGTCTGGCCCTGACCCTGATCGTGCTGCGCTCGCGCGATTCCCATGTCGCGGCGAACCTGTCGAGCATGTCCCAGGGTTTTGGCTACACCCTGGCGTCCATGGGGCCGTTCGCCGTGGGTGTGGTCCATGACTGGACCGGCGGCTGGAATGCGCTGGGCTGGATTTTCGGCATTATCGGCGCCGGTGCAATCCTCGCCGGGCTAGGTGCCGGCCGGGCGCTGTATGTGCAGGTGCAAAGCGAAAAGATCTGAATGCACTGACTGCAAATGTGGGAGCGAGCCTGCTCGCGAAAGCGGTGTTTCAGTCAACATGGATGTTGAATGTTGAATTGCCTTCGCGAGCAGGCTCGCTCCCACAAGGGTTTTGCGTATTGCCGATAGTGTTTCTGCGCGCGGCAGATTATGGTGCTGGCAATCTGTACCTATTTTTTTGGAGACTGCCTTGAGCGAAGCCCATAGCGCCCTGATCACCCGCTTCTACCAAGCCTTTCAGCGCCTTGACGCAGAGGCCATGGCCGCCTGCTACACCGATGACGTGGTCTTCAGCGATCCGGCCTTTGGTGAACTGCGCGGGCGCGATGCCGGCGACATGTGGCGCATGCTGACTACCCGCGCCAAGGATTTCTCCCTGACCTTCGACAACGTCCGCGCCGACGAACGCAGCGGCGGCGCACACTGGGTCGCGACCTACCTGTTCAGCCAGACCGGCAACATCGTCATCAACGATATCCAGGCGCGTTTCGTGTTCCGTGACGGCAAGATCTGTGAGCACCACGACCACTTCGATCTGTGGCGCTGGTCGCGCCAGGCGCTCGGTTTCAAAGGCCTGCTGCTGGGCTGGACGCCGCTGGTGCGCAACGCCGTGCGCGCCCAGGCGCGCAAGGGACTGAAGGCATTTCAGGCCGGGCGCTGATAAGATCGCCGCCTGTTTTCCTACACGTTCAGATCCCGAAGTGACCAGTCTTAGCGAACAATCCGTCGATGCTGCCGAGCCAGTGAGCAAATCCTGGTTCGTCTACCTCGTGCGTGCCGCCAATGGCTCCTTGTACTGCGGAATCAGCGACGACCCCGTACGCCGTTTCGCCAAGCACCAAAGCGGCAAGGGCGCGCGGTTCTTTCTTTCCAGCCCGGCGATGGCGCTGGTCTACACCGAACTGTGCCGCGACAAAAGCGATGCTTTGCGCCAGGAACGGCTGATCAAGAAGCTGCGCAAAAGCGCCAAGGAATGCCTCGTCGCGTCTTATCAATCTGACTGATTGGTTCCCATCAGGCAGATCTGTAGGCTGCTAATCCAATGCACGCTAAGCTGCGGGCTCACTATCTGAGCGGCGGAGCCGAGCATGTCCGAGTTGATTCTGCACCATTACCCGACCTCTCCATTTGCCGAGAAGGCCCGCCTGCTGCTGGGTTTCAAAGGCCTGTCCTGGCGTTCGGTGCATATTTCCCCGGTGATGCCAAAGCCGGATCTGACGGCGTTGACCGGTGGCTACCGCAAGACACCAGTGTTGCAGATCGGTGCTGACATCTATTGCGACACCGCACTGATCGCTCGACGCCTGGAACAGGAAAAAGCCCTGCCGGCGTTCTTCCCCGAGGGCCAGGAAATGACCAGCGCCAGTTTTGCGGCGTGGGCCGATTCGGTGGTGTTCCAGCACGCCGTGAGCCTGGTGTTCCAACCGGAATCGGTGGCGGTACGTTTCGGCAAATTGCCGCCGGAAGCGATCAAGGCATTCCTGGCCGACCGCGCCGGTTTGTTCAGCGGTGGCAGCGCCACGCGTCTGTCCGCCGAGCAGGCCAAACATCAGTGGCCGACGATCATGGCGCGACTGGAGCAGCAGTTGCAGCGCGAGCAGGGCGACTTCCTCTTCGGCGAGCCATCGATTGCCGACTTCGCCCTGGCGCATCCGCTGTGGTTCCTCAAGGCGACGCACGTCACGGCGCCGCTGGTGGATGAATATCCGGCGGTGGCGGCGTGGCTGGGTCGAGTGTTGGGGTTCGGCCATGGCGCAGCGAGCGAGATGTCTTCCGCCGAGGCACTGGAGGTCGCGCGTAACGCGACGCCAGCGGCATTGCCGGATGAGCGGTTCGTTGATCCGAACGGCTTCAAGGCGGGCCAGCAAGTGGCAATTGCCGCTATCGATTACGGCGTTGATCCGGTGGTGGGCGAGCTGCTGTTTGCTGGCCGTGAAGAGCTGATCATTCGCCGTGAAGACGAACGTGGCGGCGTGGTGCATGTGCACTTTCCGCGCTTTGGGTTCCGTATCGAGGCGCGCTAAAAGCAAAAGATCGCAGCCTTCGGCAGCTCCTACACCGATCTCATGTAGGAGCTGCCGAAGGCTGCGATCTTTTGATCTTGATTTTATTTCAGGGCAGCGAGGATTTCTTCCGGATCGAACCCGCGAATCAAGGTGCCGTTCACATCAATCAGCGGAATCCCGCGTCCACCCAATGCCTCATACGCCTTGCGCGCATCGGCATCCTTCTCGATGTCGTACTCCTTGAACGGTATGCCCTTGCTGTCGAGAAAGCGTTTGGTCTGTTTGCAGTAGCCGCACCAGTCGGTGGCATAGAGCACGACATTGGCTTGCGCCCGCGTCTGCTCAGAAACCATTTGCGCGGGGTTGAACACCCGCTCGATCTTGCCCCAGTTCTGATAAACCACGACCACCAGCAGCACCAGGGCGACTTTTTTCAGCACATTGCCGAGCATCAGTTACGCCGCTTCAGCTGGTCGGTCAGCGAAGTCGGCAGGCCTTTGATGATCAGGGTGCCGTTCTCTTCGTCGTACTCGATCTTCGAACCCAGCAGGTGCGCTTCGAAGCTGATCGACAGGCCTTCGGCGCGGCCGGTGAAGCGGCGGAATTGATTGAGGGTGCGCTTGTCTGCCGGGATCTCCGGCGACAGGCCGTAGTCCTTGTTGCGAATGTGATCGTAGAAGGCCTTCGGGCGTTCTTCGTCGATCAGTTCCGACAGCTCCTCAAGTCCCATCGGTTCGCCGAGCTTGGCCTGGCTGCTGGCATAGTCGACCAGAGTCTTGGTTTTCTCGCGGGCCGAGTCTTCTGGCAGGTCTTCGCTCTCGACAAAGTCGCTGAAGGCCTTGAGCAGTGTGCGCGTCTCGCCGGGGCCGTCGACGCCTTCCTGGCAGCCGATGAAGTCGCGGAAGTACTCCGAGACCTTCTTGCCATTCTTGCCCTTGATGAACGAGATGTACTGCTTGGACTGCTTGTTGTTCTGCCACTCGGAAACGTTGATCCGCGCTGCCAGATGCAATTGGCCAAGGTCGAGATGGCGCGAAGGCGTCACGTCGAGCTCGTCGGTCACCGCCACGCCTTCGCTGTGGTGCAGCAGGGCGATCGCCAGATAGTCGGTCATGCCTTGCTGATAGTGGGCGAACAGCACGTGGCCGCCCACCGACAGGTTGGATTCTTCCATCAGCTTCTGCAGATGCTCGACCGCCACTTTACTGAATGCGGTGAAGTCACGGCCGCCGTCCATGTACTCCTTCAGCCAGCCGCTGAACGGGAACGCGCCGGATTCCGGATGGAACAGGCCCCAGGCTTTGCCCTGTTTGGCGTTGTAGCTTTCGTTGAGGTCGGCGAGCATGTTTTCGATGGCGGCGGACTCGGCCAGTTCAGAGTCACGGGCGTGCAGAACTGCGGGCGTGCCGTCGGGTTTTTTGTCGATCAGGTGGACGATGCAATGACGGATCGGCATGGGCTTCTCGGCTGTTGGAAAGGAGGAGGGCAGGCTCCCCCGAAAAAGCGCTCAGTGTACCGCAACCACTGGTTTTGGCGCGGGTTGCAGGGCAAAACCGGGGCGCGCGCCCGGCCTTAAGCGGTTTTTTACCGATTTAGCGCAATAAAGCTGACCAAATGGGTAGCTAGAGGCGGATATTTCCTTGTCGCTGTGCTAGTTTTGCCCGGTCTTACGCGAAGTCACTGCGTTAAGCGTGCATTCAGCATTTGTCAGGTCGAACCAAACCCTGATTTCGGCATCTATAACCCGACTCGTCGTGGTTATCGCCGAGGGTGCCAGATCCAGAAGATCGGGCTCGATGGCTGACACTGCACTCTGCAATCCATATGAATTTGATAGGGAAGGAACACTACATGGCTCTTACTAAAGACCAACTGATCGCCGACATCGCTGAAGCTATCGACGCGCCGAAAACCACCGCGCGTAACGCTCTGGACCAACTGGGCCAAATCGTTGCCGATCAGCTGGAAAACGGCGGCGAAATCACCTTGCCAGGTATCGGCAAGCTGAAAGTGACCGAGCGTCCTGCCCGCACCGGCCGTAACCCTTCGACTGGCGCTGCCATCGAAATCCCTGCAAAGAAAGTGATCAAGCTGGTTGTGGCCAAAGGCCTGACCGACGCTGTGAACAAGTAAGACGCAGCGATAAAAAAAACCGTGCTTTGGAGTGATCCGGGGCACGGTTTTTTTGTGTCTGCGATTCGTTGATGTCACCAAGGTCTTTGTGGGTGCACGTCCCGTAGGAGCTGCCGAAGGCTGCGATCTCTTGATCTTGTTTTTGCCAATCCAGAATCAGGATCAAGATCAAGATCAAGATCAAAAGATCGCAGCGTTCCGCAGCTCCTACAGGTTCAGCGCACCCAGCGCTCGCGCCGCCAGATCTGCTGCTCGGACTTGGTCTGGAAGGTCCAGGCGACAAAGCGGCTCTGCTTCTGCCCCTGCGACATCTCCACTACCTGGCTTTCCAGCACGCCAGCCTTCTTCAGTGCCGTCTCGATGGCCGGCAGGTTCGAGGCCTTCGACACCAGGGTGCTGAACCACAACACCTTGTGCTGAAAGTTCGCGCTCTCGGCAATCAACTGCGTCACGAAGCGCGCTTCACCGCCTTCACACCACAGCTCCGCCGATTGCCCGCCGAAGTTCAGCACCGGCAGCTTGCGTTTCGGGTCGGCCTTGCCCAAGGCGCGCCACTTGCGCTCGCTGCCCTTGGTCGCTTCTTCCATCGAAGCGTGGAACGGCGGGTTGCACATGGTCAGGTCGAAACGCTCGCCCGGCTCCAGCAAGCCGATGAGGATGTGCTTGCGGTTTTCCTGCTGGCGCAGCTGGATCACTTTGCTCAGATCATTGGACTGCACGATGGCTCGCGCCGCCGCCACGGCTGTCGGATCGATCTCCGAGCCGAGGAAGTGCCAACGGTATTCGCTGTTGCCGAT
This sequence comes from Pseudomonas sp. Sample_11, assembly GCF_004307505.1. Taxonomy (NCBI): domain Bacteria; kingdom Pseudomonadati; phylum Pseudomonadota; class Gammaproteobacteria; order Pseudomonadales; family Pseudomonadaceae; genus Pseudomonas; species Pseudomonas sp. Sample_11. The sequence goes on along the minus strand of NZ_RCOD01000051.1, from coordinate 45,645 downwards.
CAGCGGATAAACGCAGTTGGCGCCCATGCCGATATCCAGCACATTGACGATCGCGCCGCGCGGCACCTTGCCGTCGTTCATGCTCGCCAGCAGGTCGGCGAGAAAGTGCACATAGTCGGCACGCCCCGGAACCGGAGGGCAGAGGTAGTCGGCCGGAATGTCCCAATGTTGAATGCCGTAGAACGCCTTGAGCAGCGCCCGGTTGAACACACGTACCGCGTCGGGGCTGGCGAAGTCGATGCTTTCCTTGCCGTACGGGTTGGTGATCACGTACTTGGCCAGTTCCGGCGTGGTCTTGATCAGTGCCGGAAAGTCGTAACGACCCTGATGGCGATTGCGCGGATGCAGGCTGGCCTTCTCGCGCGGCTCGATGGCTTTGCTCGGGGACGCGGCGTCAGGCTTCTTGCGCGCAGGTTTGGGTGTGCGGGGGGCGGTCATGGGCGTGGTCGATTCGGGTATGGCTGAAAGTGGCGGGCATTGTCCCACATTGATGGGCCATGCGCCGAACCCATGTAGGAGCTGCCGAAGGCTGCGATCTTTTGATGTTGATTTTTAGAAGCAAGATCAAAAGATCGCAGCCTTCGGCAGCTCCTACAGGGGAAATGTGGTGGGAATAAAAAAAGGGAGGCCACTTGGGCCTCCCTTTTTCAGTGCGGTTTGCCGTTACAGGCTGGCAATCCGCGCGTGCTGCTCGGCCAGTTTGCCCAGGGCCTGTTCGGCCTCGGCCAGTTTGGCGCGTTCCTTCTCGATGACTTCGGCCGGGGCCTTGTCGACGAAACCTGCGTTGGACAGCTTGCCGCCAACGCGCTGGACTTCGCCCTGCAGTCGCAGGATTTCCTTGTCCAGACGCGCCAGTTCCGCGCCTTTGTCGATCAGGCCGGCCATCGGCACCAGCACTTCCATCTCGCCCACCAGTGCGGTAGCGGACAGCGGTGCTTCTTCGCCAGCGGCGAGTACGGTGATCGATTCCAGGCGCGCCAGCTTCTTCAGCAGCGCTTCGTTCTCGGTCAGGCGGCGCTGGTCTTCAGCGCTGACGTTCTTCAGGAAGATCGGCAGTGGCTTGCCCGGGCCGATGTTCATCTCGCCACGAATGTTGCGCGTGCCGAGCATCAGTTCCTTGAGCCATTCGATGTCGTTTTCCGCCGCCGGATCGATGCGCTCCTCGTTGGCCACCGGCCAAGGCTGCAGCATGATCGTTTTGCCCTGAATACCGGCCAGCGGCGCGATGCGCTGCCAGATTTCTTCAGTGATGAACGGCATGAACGGATGCGCCAGACGCAGCGCCACTTCCAGCACACGCACCAGCGTACGGCGAGTGCCGCGCTGACGTTCGACCGGCGCGTTCTCGTCCCACAACACAGGCTTGGACAGTTCCAGATACCAGTCGCAGTACTGGTTCCAGATGAACTCGTACAGCGCTTGCGCGGCGAGGTCGAAACGGAACTGATCCAGTTGGCGGGTCACTTCGGCTTCGGTGCGTTGCAACTGCGAAATGATCCAGCGATCAGCCAACGACAGCTCGTAGGCTTCGCCGTTCTGGCCGCAGTCTTCGCCCTTGTCCAGAACGTAACGCGCGGCGTTCCAGATCTTGTTGCAGAAGTTGCGATAGCCTTCGACGCGACCCATGTCGAACTTGATGTCGCGACCGGTCGAGGCCAGCGAGCAGAAGGTGAAGCGCAGGGCGTCGGTGCCGTAGCTTTCGATGCCATTGGCGAATTCTTCGCGGGTGGCTTTCTCGATCTTCTTCGCCAGTTTCGGTTGCATCAGGCCCGAAGTGCGCTTCTGCACCAGGGTTTCCAGGTCGATGCCGTCGATGATGTCCAGCGGGTCAAGGACGTTGCCCTTGGACTTGGACATCTTCTGGCCCTGGCCGTCGCGCACCAGACCGTGTACGTACACGGTCTTGAACGGAACCTGCGGCGTGCCGTCTTCGTTCTTCATCAGGTGCATGGTCATCATGATCATCCGGGCAACCCAGAAGAAAATGATGTCGAAACCGGTGACCAGCACGTCGGTGGAGTGGAATTTCTTCAGGAACTCGGTCTGCTCAGGCCAGCCCAGGGTCGAGAAGGTCCACAGCCCGGAGCTGAACCAGGTGTCGAGTACGTCGTTGTCCTGTTGCAGCGCAACGTCCGGGCCGAGGTTGTGCTTGGCACGCACTTCGGCTTCGTCGCGACCGACGTAGACTTTGCCCGACTCGTCGTACCAGGCCGGAATCCGGTGGCCCCACCACAGCTGACGGCTGATGCACCAGTCCTGGATGTCGCGCATCCACGAGAAGTACATGTTTTCGTACTGCTTGGGCACGAACTGGATGCGACCGTCTTCAACGGCAGCAATCGCCGGCTCGGCCAGCGGCTTGGTCGATACGTACCACTGGTCGGTCAGCCACGGCTCGATGACCGTGCCGGAGCGATCGCCTTTCGGCGTTTTCTGGTTGTGATCGTTGACACTCACCAGCAGGCCGGCGGCGTCGAACGCGGCGACGATCTGCTTGCGCGCTTCGAAACGCTCAAGGCCGGCGAACTCGGCCGGAATCTTGCCGTCGATGCTCTCGTTCAGCGTGCCGTCGAGGTTGAACACCTGGGCGGCAGGCAGCACGTTGGCGTTCTTGTCGAAGATGTTCAGCAGCGGCAGGTTGTGGCGCTTGCCGACTTCGTAGTCGTTGAAATCGTGGGCCGGGGTGATTTTCACGCAGCCGGTGCCGAATTCAGGGTCGCAATAATCGTCGGCGATGATCGGGATGCGCCGGCCAACCAGTGGCAGCTCGACGAATTTGCCGATCAGCGCTTTGTAGCGCTCGTCGTTCGGGTTAACCGCGACGGCGGAGTCGCCGAGCATGGTTTCCGGACGGGTGGTGGCGACGATCAGGAAGTCATTGCCCTCGGCGGTTTTAACGCCATCGGCCAATGGGTATTTCAGGTTCCACAGGAAACCTTTCTCTTCGTGGTTTTCCACTTCGAGGTCGGAAATCGCCGTGTGCAGTTTGGTGTCCCAGTTGACCAGACGCTTGCCGCGGTAGATCAGGCCGTCTTCATGCAGACGCACGAAGGCTTCCTTGACCGCTTCCGAGAGGCCGTCGTCCATGGTGAAGCGCTCGCGGCTCCAGTCGACGGACGAGCCGAGACGACGGATCTGCCGGCTGATGTTGCCGCCGGACTGATCTTTCCACTCCCAGACTTTCTCGAGGAATTTTTCCCGGCCCAGATCGTGACGATTCTGGCCTTGGGCTTCGAGCTGACGCTCCACCAGCATCTGCGTGGCGATACCGGCGTGGTCGGTGCCCGGCTGCCACAGGGTGTCGCGACCCTGCATGCGGCGGAAACGGATCAACGCGTCCATGATCGCGTTGTTGAAGCCGTGACCCATGTGCAGGCTGCCGGTGACGTTCGGCGGCGGGATCATGATGGTGTAGGACTCGCCCGCGCCTTGCGGGGCGAAGTAGTTCTCGGACTCCCAGGTCTTGTACCAGGAAGTTTCAATGGCGTGCGGCTGGTAGGTCTTATCCATGCGCGGCGGGACCCTATTGGCATTTATTCAGGAAAAGCCGGGAAGTATAGCCGTGGGGACAGCCACAAGCCACAAGCTGCAAGCTTCAAGAGGAGCGCGGCGGATTTGCTTTGGCTTTGGCTTGCAGCTTAAAGCTTGCCGCTTGCAGCTGCGGCGAGCAGCCGCTCCATCCGCGCATCCAGGCGACGTTTGATTTCGGTTTCGATGTGCGGAGCGAAGTCGTCGATCACGTCTTGCATGATCAATTGCGCGGCGGCGCGCAGTTCGCTGTCCAGGTGCAGCAGAGCGTCGGGACCTTTGTCGACCGGCGCAGCAGCCTGGGCAGCCTGGGGCGGCGCTGGTGGCGGCTCGACGGCCGCCGGTTGATTGCCGACGGAATCGAACAGCATCGGAATCTGTTCCTGTTCGCCGTCATCGACCGTATCGGTCAACAGTGGCGGTTGCAGGTTGTCATCGCCGAGCAACTGGCGGATCGATTCGAGATCGTCCAGCAGGTGTGCGGATTTCTGTTGCGGTTTCGGAGTGTCCATTGGAATGCTCAGAGTCGCTGTAAACGGTGGTCTTGCAGAGAATAGCCCTGTTCGCGGTAGAAACGGAAACTCTCCCGCGCCGCTGCGCGGATGGTCGGATCTTCGACCACCACTTCCGCCACGCGGGCAAATTTGCTGGCGAAGGCCGGGACTTTCAGGTCGAGATTGACCAGTAGATCCTGATGCTCACCGCAGTCTTGCCCGAGTCCCAGCACGATCAAACCGTCCGGTTCGCTGTCGGCCGGGCCGTGGGGCACGAAGCTTTCACCCTTGAATGCCCACAGACGCGCATCGAGATCGTCGCGCTGGGCCGCATCGCTGCAATGCAGGTAGATGCGGTGGCCCATGCGCCAGGCTTTCTCGGTGAGCTTGCAGGCGAAATCCAGGCGCGCTGATGGATCGGCGCTGGGCAGGATATAGAAGTCGACTTTGGTCATTGCGGTTCCAGAGCGGCAAGCGGCGTCACCCGAGAGTGACGCCACCTTTCAGCGGTTTCAGGCCTTGGCGCGATCCAGCAGGTACTGGGTCAGCAGTGGAACCGGACGGCCAGTGGCGCCCTTGTCCTTGCCGCCGCTGGTCCATGCCGTGCCGGCGATGTCCAGGTGCGCCCAGTTGAGGTTCTTGGTGAAGCGCGACAGGAAGCAGGCGGCAGTGATGGTGCCGGCCTTCGGCCCGCCAATGTTGGCGATGTCGGCGAACGGGCTGTCCAGTTGCTCTTGATACTCATCGAACAGCGGCAGTTGCCAGGCGCGGTCGTCGGCAGCCTTGCCGGCGCTGAGCAGTTGGTCGATCAGCTCGTCGTTGTTGCCCAGCAGGCCGGACGTGTGCGCGCCCAAGGCAACTACGCAAGCACCGGTCAGGGTGGCGATGTCGATCACCGCTTGTGGCTTGAAGCGCTCGGCGTAGGTCAGCGCATCGCACAGCACCAGACGGCCTTCAGCGTCGGTGTTGAGGATTTCCACGGTCTGGCCGCTCATGGTAGTGACGATATCGCCCGGCCGCGAAGCATTGCCGCTCGGCATGTTTTCGGCGCAGGCGAGGATGCACACCAGATTGATCGGCAGTTTCAGCTCAAGCACAGCACGCAAGGTACCGAACACGGAGGCAGCGCCGCCCATGTCGTATTTCATCTCGTCCATGCCGGCGCCCGGCTTCAGGCTGATGCCGCCGGTGTCGAAGGTGATGCCCTTGCCGACCAGCGCGTATGGCTTCTCGGATTTCTTGCCGCCGTTGTATTGCATGACGATCAGGCGCGGCGGCTGGGCGCTGCCCTGGCCCACAGCGTAGAACGAGCCCATGCCGAGGGATTTGATCTTCTTCTCGTCGAGTACTTCGACTTTCAGATCCTTGAACTCTTTGCCCAGGTTCTTCGCCTGTTCGCCCATGAAGGTCGGGTGGCAGATGTTCGGTGGCAGGTTGCCAAGGTCGCGGGTGAAGGCCATGCCGTTGGCGATGGCGGTGGCGTGGTTCACGGCACGCTGCACTTCGGCTTGCGCAGCCTTGATGGTCAGCAGGGTGATTTTCTTCAGGGCGCGCGGTTCGGCTTTCTGGCTCTTGAACTGGTCGAAGGTGTAGCCGCCGTCGACCAGGGTTTCTGCCAGCAGGCGAGTCTTGCCGTAGCTGTCGCGACCTTTGACGATGACTTCATCCAGCGCCAGCACGGCGTCACCGCCGCCCAGGCCTTTGAGGGTGTTGAGGATGCCGGCAACGATTTTGCGGAACGGACGGTCGCCCAATTCTTCGTCCTTGCCCACACCGACCAGCAACACGCGCTCGGCTTTCAGGTTCGGCAGGCTGTGCAGCAGCAGGCTCTGACCGACCTTGCCGGCCAAGTCGCCACGCTTGAGCACGGCGCTGATCGCGCCACCGCTCGACTCGTCGACCAGTCTGGCGGCGACACCGAGTTTGCGGCCTTCGCCGACGGCAACCACCAGGGTGGCGGTTTTCAACGTTTCTGGGCTAACGCTTTTTACAACCAGTTCCATGTCCGGATCCCTGAATGAATGGTCAACACGCAGGCGCTCGACGTTGTCCGCAGTCGCCTGCTTATAGATAGAAGAGGCGCAGGCCAAAGCCTGCGACAAGGGCCGCAGTTTGAACCTCGCTCCCCGCGCCTGACAACCCTCAGCAAAGGATTACAGCGATGGATGAGTGTGCGCAGTGACAGGCGCACCCAATCACAGGATAATGCCGCATCTTTTTTCGACCGCTCTGCATGGCGGGCCGGTCGATGTGTTTGCTTGTTTGGCCGCCTTAGCCTGACAACCCTGGAGTGTCTGGTTTGATCGTCTTCCGTTATCTGTCCCGCGAAGTCCTGTTGACCCTCAGCGCCGTAAGTGCCGTGCTGCTGGTCATCATCATGAGCGGTCGCTTCATCAAATACCTGGCGCAGGCTGCGGCCGGTCAGCTCGATCCGGGCTCGCTGTTCCTGATCATGGGCTTTCGTCTGCCGGGTTTCCTGCAACTGATTCTGCCGCTGGGCCTGTTCCTCGGGATCCTGCTGGCCTACGGTCGGCTGTACCTCGAAAGCGAAATGACCGTGCTCTCGGCCACCGGCATGAGCCAGCAGAAGCTGTTTCGCATGACCCTGTTTCCGGCAACGCTGGTGGCACTGGTGGTGGCGTGGCTGAGCCTCGGCCTTGCTCCGCAGGGCGCCAACCAGTTTCAGCTGCTGCTGAACAAGCAGGACGCGCTGACCGAGTTCGATACCCTCGAACCGGGCCGCTTCCAGGCCTTGCGTGACGGTACTCGAGTGACTTACACCGAAACCCTGAGCGACGACCGCGTCAATCTCGGTAGCGTGTTCATTTCGCAGAAGAACCTCGGCGCCGATAAGAAGGATCGCGGGATTTCCGTACTGGTGGCCGAGTCGGGCCGTCAGGAAATCCGCCCCGACGGCAATCGTTACCTGATTCTCGACAACGGTTACCGCTATGACGGCAGCCCCGGGCAGGCCGATTACCGCGCCATTCATTACGAAACCTACGGCGTGCTGCTGCCCAAGCCGGACGTCAGCGAAGAAGTCACCGATCGCGATGCGATGCCGACCTCGTCCCTGTGGGGCAGTGATGACATCCGTTCAAAAACCGAGCTGCAATGGCGCATGTCGCTGCCATTGCTGGTGTTCATCGTGACCCTGATGGCGGTGCCGCTGTCGCGGGTGAATCCGCGTCAGGGGCGTTTTCTCAAGCTGCTGCCGGCGATTCTTCTTTATATGGCTTACCTGACCATTCTGATTGCCGCTCGCGGCGCCCTTGAAAAAGGCAAGATTCCGCCAGCCCTCGGCCTGTGGTGGGTACACGCGATCTTCCTGGTGATCGGCCTCGGCCTGCTTTATTGGGAGCCGCTGCGCCTGAAGCTGGCCAGCCGTCGCAGTGCTGCGCTGGAGGTGGCCCGTGGTTAAACTCGACCGCTACATCGGCAGCAGCGTATTCATGGCGATCATCGCCGTGCTTGCGATCATCCTCGGCCTGGCAACGCTTTTCGCCTTCATCGATGAAATGGGCGACGTCAGCGACACCTACACCCTGGTCGACGTGCTCGGTTTTGTATTGCTCACCGCACCGCGCCGGCTCTATGAAATGCTGCCGATGGCCGCATTGATCGGCTGCCTGATCGGTCTCGGCAGTCTGGCCAGCAGCAGTGAGCTGACGGTCATGCGCGCTGCTGGCGTGTCGATCGGCCGTATCGTCTGGGCCGTCATGAAACCGATGCTGGTGCTGATGCTCGCCGGCGTGCTGATCGGCGAATACGTCGCCCCGGCCACCGAAAGCATGGCACAGGCCAATCGCTCGCTGGCCCAGGGCAGCGGCGATGCGCAAAGCGCCAAACACGGTATGTGGCACCGTCAGGGTGAGGAATTCATCCACATCAACGCCGTTCAACCGAACGGTCTGTTGTACGGCGTGACGCGCTATCACTTCGACAAGGAACGCCATCTGCTCAGCTCCAGCTTCGCCAAAAAGGCCGAGTTTGACGGCAGCAAGTGGCAGCTCACCGACGTTGCCACCACGCTGTTCCACGAGCGCAGCACCGAGGTCGTCAATGCCCCGAGCGAGGAGTGGGACGTGGCGTTGAGCCCGCAACTGCTCAGCACCGTGGTCATGGCGCCGGAATCGCTGTCGATCAGCGGTCTGTGGGGCTACATCCACTATCTGGCCGAGCAGGGCCTGAGCAACGGCCGTTACTGGCTGGCATTTTGGGTCAAGGTGTTGCAGCCGCTGGTGACTGCCGCGCTGGTGCTGATGGCGATCTCGTTCATCTTCGGTCCACTGCGTTCGGTGACTCTTGGCCAGCGTGTGTTCACCGGCGTGCTGGTGGGCTTCACCTTCCGCATCGTCCAGGATCTGCTGGGGCCATCGAGTCTGGTGTTCGGTTTCTCGCCGCTGTTTGCGGTGCTGGTGCCGGCCGGCGTGTGTGCGCTGGCAGGCGTCTGGCTGCTCAGACGCGCGGGCTGATGAACAAGCTTTCATTGAGCGCTTGAACCCTGAAAACGCCTCGGTCGCCAGACCGGGGCGTTTTTGCATGCGATCCGGGTGACAGGCGAACGTGACGCTTGCGCCGTGTATCAGGTACAATTCCCGGCTATTTTTCGGCGGGCCAAGCCTGCAGCCTTTTTGAGTGTTGATCCGTGAGTGATTTGAGTCATATCCGCAATTTCTCCATCATCGCCCACATTGACCATGGCAAGTCGACGCTGGCTGACCGTTTCATCCAGATGTGCGGCGGCCTGGCCGAGCGTGAAATGGAAGCCCAGGTACTGGATTCCATGGATCTTGAGCGTGAACGCGGGATCACCATCAAGGCCCATAGCGTTACCCTCTATTACAAAGCCAAAGACGGCATCACCTACCAGCTGAACTTCATTGACACCCCGGGACACGTCGACTTCACCTACGAAGTCAGCCGTTCCCTGGCCGCGTGCGAAGGTGCGTTGCTGGTGGTCGATGCGGGGCAGGGCGTAGAAGCCCAGTCCGTGGCCAACTGCTACACCGCCATCGAGCAGGGCCTTGAGGTCATGCCGGTCCTGAACAAGATCGACCTGCCCCAGGCCGAGCCGGATCGCGTCAAGGACGAGATCGAGAAGATCATCGGCATCGACGCTACCGACGCCGTCACCTGCAGCGCCAAGACCGGCCTGGGTGTCGACGAAGTGCTCGAGCGTCTGGTGCACACCATTCCTGCACCCACCGGCAACATCGAAGATCCGCTGCAAGCGTTGATCATCGACTCCTGGTTCGACAACTACCTGGGCGTTGTTTCCCTGGTACGCGTGCGCCACGGCCGTGTGAAGAAGGGCGACAAGATTCTGGTCAAGTCCACCGGCAAGGTGCACCTGGTCGACAGCGTCGGTGTGTTCAACCCGAAACACACCGCCACCGTTGATCTGAAGGCCGGCGAAGTGGGCTTCATCATCGCCAGCATCAAGGACATTCACGGTGCGCCGGTCGGTGACACCCTGACCTTGAGCTCCACGCCGGACGTGCCGGTGCTGCCGGGCTTCAAACGCATTCAGCCACAGGTTTACGCCGGTCTGTTCCCGGTCAGCTCCGACGACTTCGAGGATTTCCGCGAAGCGCTGCAGAAGCTGACCCTGAACGACTCGTCGCTGCAGTACACCCCGGAAAGCTCCGACGCCCTGGGCTTCGGCTTCCGTTGCGGCTTCCTCGGCATGCTGCACATGGAAATCATCCAGGAGCGCCTCGAGCGCGAATACGACCTGGACCTGATCACCACTGCGCCGACGGTAATTTTCGAGCTGGTGCTGAAAACCGGTGAAACGATTTACGTCGACAACCCGTCGAAGCTTCCGGACGTGTCGGCGATCGAGGACATGCGCGAGCCAATCGTGCGCGCCAATATCCTCGTACCGCAGGAACACCTGGGCAACGTGATCACCCTGTGCATCGAGAAACGCGGCGTTCAGGTCGACATGCTGTTCCTCGGCAATCAGGTGCAAGTGACCTACGACCTGCCGATGAACGAAGTGGTCCTGGACTTCTTCGACCGTCTCAAATCCACCAGCCGCGGCTATGCTTCGCTGGACTACCATTTCGATCGTTACCAATCGGCTAATCTGGTGAAACTGGACGTGCTGATCAACGGCGACAAGGTCGATGCCCTGGCATTGATCGTGCACCGTGACAATTCGCACTTCAAAGGTCGCCAGTTGACCGAGAAGATGAAAGAACTGATTCCTCGTCAGATGTTCGACGTGGCGATCCAGGCCGCCATCGGTGGTCAGATCGTGGCGCGGACAACCGTCAAGGCGCTCAGAAAGAACGTATTGGCCAAATGCTACGGCGGTGACGTCAGTCGTAAGAAGAAACTGCTCGAGAAGCAGAAGGCCGGTAAGAAACGCATGAAACAGGTCGGCAACGTGGAAATTCCACAGGAAGCCTTCCTCGCCGTGCTCAGGTTGGAATAATCAGGTCCTATGTCGCTAAATTTCCCGCTGTTGCTGGTCATCGCCGTGTTCGTCTGCGGCCTGTTGGCGTTGCTTGATCTGCTGTTCCTGGCACCGCGTCGGCGTGCTGCCATTGCCTCTTATCAAGGCAGTGTCAGCCAGCCCGAGCCTGTGGTGGTCGAGAAGCTGAACAAAGAGCCGCTGCTGGTCGAATACGGCAAGTCGTTCTTTCCGGTGCTGTTCATCGTGCTGGTGCTGCGTTCGTTCCTGGTGGAGCCGTTCCAGATCCCGTCCGGCTCGATGAAACCGACCCTGGATGTCGGCGACTTCATTCTGGTGAACAAGTTTTCCTACGGCATCCGTCTGCCGGTGATCGACAAGAAGATCATCGAAGTCGGTGACCCGCAGCGCGGTGATGTGATGGTGTTCCGCTACCCGAGCGACCCGAACGTCAACTACATCAAGCGTGTGGTCGGCCTGCCGGGTGACACGGTGCGTTACACCGCCGACAAGCGTCTGTTCGTCAACGGCGAATCGATTGCCGAGAAGATGGTTGGCGCCGAGGCGGGTTCGCTGGGCAGCGCGGAGCTCTATCAGGAAAAACTCGGCGCAGCCGAACACCTGATCCGTAAGGAAATGAGCCGCTACCGCGCCACCCCGGACCGTTCGTGGACAGTGCCTGCCGGGCACTACTTCATGATGGGCGACAACCGCGACAATTCGAATGACAGCCGCTACTGGGATGATCCGAACATTCCCAAGGATCTGCTGGGCATGGTTCCCGACAAGAATATTGTCGGCAAGGCCTTCGCGGTCTGGATGAGCTGGCCAGAGCCGAAACTCAGCCACCTGCCGAATTTCTCGCGGGTTGGCCTGATCAAGTAATCAAACACGGCGCTGTTGACCACAGCGCCGAATGCATTTCTGGAGCCGGCACAATCGGCTTCGCAATCGCCAGGATTTATTTTTTGAACACAGCGTTAATTGTCCCAGGCCTGCGCCGTACCCCGGCGATGGCAGTGGAAACCAGCCACGAACTCAGCGTGGGTAAACCGTGAGCGTTTCTCTAAGCCGTCTCGAGCGCCAGCTCGGTTACACCTTCAAGGATCAGGAGCTGATGCTGCTGGCCCTCACGCACCGCAGTTTTGCCGGGCGCAACAACGAGCGTCTGGAATTCCTCGGTGATGCCATCCTCAACTTCGTCGCTGGCGAGGCGCTGTTCGATCGCTTCCCGCTGGCCCGCGAAGGCCAGTTGTCGCGTTTGCGCGCACGGCTGGTAAAAGGTGAGACCCTGGCCGTACTCGCTCGCGGTTTCGACCTCGGCGATTATCTGCGCCTGGGTTCGGGTGAACTGAAGAGCGGTGGTTTCCGCCGTGAATCCATTCTGGCCGATGCCCTCGAAGCGTTGATTGGCGCGATCTACCTCGATGCCGGCATGGACGTCGCCCGCGAGCGCGTGCTGGCCTGGCTGGCCGGCGAATTCGAAGGCCTGACGCTGGTCGACACCAACAAGGATCCGAAAACCCGCTTGCAGGAACACCTGCAATCGCGCGGTTGCGAACTGCCACGCTACGAAGTGGTGGATATCCAGGGCGAACCGCACTGCCGAACCTTCTTCGTCGAATGCGAAGTGGTCTTACTGAATGAAAAAAGCCGAGGTCAGGGTGTGAGCCGTCGTATTGCCGAACAGGTAGCGGCCGCCGCAGCACTGATTGCCCTGGGCGTGGAGAATGGCAATGACTGATACAAACGCAACTCGCTGTGGCTACGTTGCCATCGTCGGCCGTCCCAACGTCGGCAAGTCGACGCTGCTCAACCACATCCTCGGGCAGAAGCTCGCGATCACCTCGCGCAAGCCGCAGACCACTCGCCACAACATGCTCGGGATCAAGACCGAGGGCGACGTGCAGGCGATCTACGTCGACACCCCGGGCATGCACAAGGGTGGCGAAAAGGCCCTGAACCGTTACATGAACAAAACCGCTTCGGCGGCGTTGAAAGACGTCGACGTGGTGATCTTCGTCGTCGACCGCACCAAGTGGACCGACGAAGACCAGATGGTTCTGGAGCGTGTGCAATACGTGACCGGCCCGCTGATCGTCGCGCTGAACAAGACCGATCGCATCGAAGACAAAGCCGAGCTGATGCCGCACCTGAGCTGGTTGCAGGAACAGCTGCCGAACGCGCAGATCATCCCGATTTCCGCGCAGCACGGGCACAACCTCGAAGCGCTGGAAAAGGTCATCGCCGATCACTTGCCGGAGAATGATCACTTCTTCCCGGAAGACCAGATCACCGACCGCAGCAGCCGTTTCCTTGCCGCCGAACTGGTGCGCGAGAAAATCATGCGCCAGATGGGCGCCGAGCTGCCGTACCAGATCACGGTTGAAATCGAAGAATTCAAGCAGCAGGGCAAGACCTTGCACATCCACGCGCTGATTCTCGTCGAGCGTGACGGCCAGAAGAAAATCATCATTGGCGACAAGGGCGAGCGCATCAAGCGCATCGGCACCGAAGCGCGCAAGGACATGGAGCTGCTGTTCGACTCCAAGATCATGCTCAACCTGTGGGTCAAGGTGAAGGGCGGCTGGTCCGATGACGAGCGCGCGCTGCGTTCGCTGGGTTATGGCGACCTGTAAGTAGCGATCTCGAAAACACCGCTACTCACTGTGGGAGCGAGCCTGCTCGCGAAGAGGATGTAACATTCAGCATTGATGTTGACTGTCACTCCGCTTTCGCGAGCAGGCTCGCTCCCACAGTGGTTTTGGGTTGTATGTAAAACCGCGTTTCTTCATCGAGAACTCAATGTCGCAAAACCCGCCTCCCGCCCAGCCCGCCTATGTCCTGCATTCGCGCGCCTATCGCGAAACCAGCGCATTGGTCGATTTCCTCACGCCGCAAGGTCGGCTGCGGGCGGTGTTGCGCAGTGCGCGGGGCAAGGCCGGGACGCTGGCGCGGCCGTTCGTGGCGCTGGAGGTCGAGTTCCGTGGCAAGGGCGAGCTGAAGAATGTCGGGCGCATGGAGAGTTCTGGCACCTCTGCGTGGCTCAATGGCGAGGCGCTGTTCAGCGGTCTCTACCTCAACGAATTGTTGATCCGCCTGTTGCCTGCCGAAGACCCGCATCCCGCCGTATTTGACCACTATGCTGCGACCCTGTTGGCGCTGGCCGAGGGGCGGCCACTGGAACCGTTGCTGCGCTCCTTCGAATGGCGTCTGCTGGATGATCTCGGCTACGGCTTCTCCATGAACACCGATATGCACGGTGAGCCTGTGGCACCTGACGGTCTCTATCGCCTGCAAGTCGATGCCGGTCTCGAAAGGGTGTATCTGCTGCAACCAGGCTTGTTCAACGGCACTGAACTGCTGGCCATGGCCGAAGCCGACTGGTCGGCGCCCGGTGCGCTGTCGGCGGCCAAGCGGCTGATGCGCCAGGCCCTGGCGGTGCATTTGGGCGGGCGTCCGCTTGTCAGTCGCGAGCTGTTTCGCAAGCCCTGATATGCTGTGCGCCGAATCTCTCAATTCAGGAGCGCATCCGTGACCAGCAGCAATCGCATTCTTCTCGGCGTGAACATCGACCACGTCGCCACCCTGCGTCAGGCCCGTGGCACGCGCTACCCGGACCCGGTCAAAGCGGCGCTGGATGCAGAAGAGGCGGGCGCCGATGGCATCACCGTGCACCTGCGCGAAGATCGACGGCACATTCAGGAGCGTGACGTGCTGCTGCTGAAAGATGTGCTGCAAACGCGCATGAACTTCGAAATGGGCGTCACCGAAGAAATGATGGCGTTCGCCGAGCGCATTCGCCCGGCGCACATCTGCCTGGTCCCGGAAACCCGTCAGGAGCTGACCACCGAAGGCGGTCTGGATGTAGCGGGGCAGGAAGAACGTATCAGGGCGGCGGTCGAGCGCTTGTCGAAAATCGGCAGCGAAGTGTCGCTGTTCATCGATGCTGACGAGCGGCAGATTGCGGCTTCCAAGCGCGTCGGTGCGCCGGCTATCGAGCTGCACACCGGGCGTTACGCCGATGCCGAAACCCCGACTGAAGTGGCCGAGGAATTGAAGCGTGTGGCGGATGGCGTTGCGTTTGGTCTGGCCCAAGGCTTGATCGTCAATGCCGGGCATGGCCTGCATTACCACAACGTCGAGGCCGTGGCTGCGATCAAAGGCATCAACGAGCTGAACATCGGTCACGCGCTGGTGGCGCATGCGTTGTTCGTTGGCTTCAAGTCTGCCGTATCGGAAATGAAAGCGCTGATTCTGGCTGCTGCTCTCAAGGGCTAAGATCAAAAGATCGCAGCCTTCGGCGGCTCCTACAGGTGAACACATAACCCTGGAGCTGCCGAAGGCTGCGATCTTTTGCTTTAGAGCGGGGCGGGCTCTTGCGCGGGTTTCGACTTGTCGATCGCCGGCACATGCAGGTTGCCCTCGGCCACCTGATCGCCTTCAAGTTGCGGCTGGGTCACCCAGGTCAGGATGTCGTAGTAGCGACGGATGTTCGCCACGAAATGCACCGGCTCGCCACCACGGGCGTAACCGTAGCGGGTCTTGCTGTACCACTGCTTCTGCGAGAGGCGCGGCAGGATCTTTTTCACGTCCAGCCACTTGTCCGGATTCAGACCTTCCTTCGCCGCCAGTTTGCGCGCGTCATCCAGATGGCCGCTGCCGACGTTGTACGCCGCCAGGGCGAACCAGGTGCGATCCGGTTCCTGGATCGAGTCGTCGAGCTGATCTTTCATATAAGCCAGGTACTTGGCGCCGCCCATGATGCTCTGCTTGGGGTCGAGGCGGTTGGACACGCCCATCGCCTGCGCGGTGTTCTGGGTCAGCATCATCAAGCCGCGTACGCCGGTTTTCGAGGTCACCGTCGGCTGCCACAGGGATTCCTGATAGCCGATGGCGGCCAGCAGGCGCCAGTCGACTTTCTCTTTCTTCGCGTAGTTCTTGAAGTGCTGTTCGTATTTCGGCAGGCGCTGCTGCAAATGCTGGGCGAAGGTGGTGGCGCCCATGTAGCCAAGCACATCGACATGGCCGTAATAGCGGTCCTTCAGGCGTTGCAGGGTGCCGTTCTTCTGCACCTTGTCCAGATAGGCGTTGATTTCATTGAGCAGGCTGTTGTCTTCGCCCGGGCCGACCGCCCAGCTCTGACTGCGCGCGTCGCCGAGGTCGAAGGCCACGCGGATGTTGGTGAAGTACACCTGATTCATCGCCACTTCGTTGGAGTCGACCAGGGTCAGGTCGATCTGGCCCTCATCGACCATGCGCAGCAGATCGACCACTTCAACCGCGTCGGATTCTTCGTATTCGATACCGGGATATTTCTGTTTCAGCGCGGCCAGTTGCTCGGCGTGGGTGCTGCCCTTGAGCACGGTGATCTTCTTGCCGACCAGATCCGCCGGATCGGTGGGGCGCGACTGGCCGTTGCGGTAGATGATCTGCGGGGTGACTTCGAGGTAGGAGTGGGAGAACCGCACCTGCTTCTTGCGTTCATCGCTGCTGACCAGACCGGCGGCCGCGAGTACCGGGCCGTTCGGCTTGCCGACCTGGTTGAACAGGTCATCGAGGTTGTCGGCCGTCTCGATCTTCAACTCGACGCCCAAATCGTCGGCGAAGCGCTTCACCAGCTCGTATTCGAAGCCGGTTTCACCGCTGCGATCCTGAAAGTAGGTGGCGGGGCTGTTGCGGGTAACCACGCGCAGCACACCGTCCTCCTTTACGCGCTCGAGTGTGTTGGGTTTATCAACACAGCCACCGAGCACCAGGAAGAGTCCGGTTGCGATCAGCCATTTGGCGTATCGCGGACGCAAAGCCGTTGGGAAAAACATCTGCGCAGTATACGCAAACGGCCACGGGCGCCATATCTCGACAGCGTAGGACTAGTCTGCTAGCGATCACAAAATCGAACGAAATCCCTTGAATACGGGCCTTCAGGGCATTTTGTTACAGTAAAAATAAGCCGCGCTGAAAGGCTTGATTTACCTGACCCCGAAGGCAGAAACACAGATTGCTACCCGAGTGCAACCGTGCGTAGCGTTTCGGGTGATGTTGAGGTCGGTTTAGGCTAGAATGCACGGCCTCAAAGCACACCCCTTCCCGAGGCTGTCCCGAAGATGTTGATCCTGCGCGGCGCTCCTGCCCTTTCTGCCTTTCGCCACAGCAAACTCCTTGAGCAACTGAGCCAGAAGGTTCCAGCTGTCAGTGGCCTGTATGCTGAATTCGCTCACTTCGCCGAAGTCACCGGCGTCCTGACCGGCGACGAACAGCAGGTGCTAGCGCGCCTTCTGAAGTACGGCCCAAGTGTTCCGGTTCAAGAGCCTACCGGCCGTCTGTTTCTGGTGTTGCCGCGTTTCGGCACCATCTCGCCGTGGTCGAGCAAGGCCAGCGACATCGCCCGCAACTGCGGCCTGAGCAAGATCCAGCGTCTGGAACGCGGTATCGCCTTCTATGTTGCAGGGCAGTTCAGCGAAGCCGAAGCCCAGCTGATTTCGGACGCGCTGCATGACCGCATGACCCAGATCGTGCTGGCCAACCTCGAGCAGGCCGCCGGTCTGTTCAGCCATGCCGAGCCGAAGCCGCTGACGGCCATCGACATCCTCGGTGGCGGCCGCGCCGCGCTGGAAAAGGCCAACACCGAGCTGGGCCTGGCCTTGGCCGAAGACGAGATCGACTATCTGGTCAACGCCTTCAATGGTCTGAAGCGCAACCCGCACGACATCGAATTGATGATGTTCGCCCAGGCCAACTCCGAGCACTGCCGCCACAAGATCTTCAACGCCAGTTGGGACATTGACGGCCAGAGCCAGGAAAAAAGCCTGTTCGGCATGATCAAGAACACCTATCAGATGCACAGCGAAGGCGTGCTGTCCGCTTACAAGGACAACGCTTCGGTGATCGTCGGCAACGTTGCCGGCCGCTTCTTCCCGAACCCTGAAACCCGCCAGTACGGCGCGGTGCAGGAGCCGGTGCACATTCTGATGAAGGTTGAAACCCACAACCACCCGACCGCGATTGCGCCGTTCCCGGGCGCATCCACCGGTTCCGGTGGCGAGATCCGTGACGAAGGTGCAACCGGTCGCGGCGCCAAGCCAAAGGCCGGCCTGACCGGTTTCACCGTATCGAACCTGCAGATCCCGGGCTTCGAACAGCCGTGGGAAGTGCCGTACGGCAAGCCTGAGCGCATCGTCACCGCGCTGGACATCATGATCGAAGGCCCGCTCGGCGGCGCTGCGTTCAACAACGAATTCGGTCGTCCGGCGCTGACCGGCTATTTCCGTACCTTCGAACAGTCGATCACCACTCCGCACGGTGACGAAGTGCGTGGTTACCACAAGCCGATCATGCTCGCTGGCGGCATGGGCAACATCCGCGAAGAACACGTCAAGAAGGGCGAGATCGTCGTCGGCTCCAAGCTGATCGTGCTCGGCGGCCCGGCGATGTTGATCGGTCTCGGTGGCGGCGCGGCTTCGTCGATGGCCACCGGCACCAGCTCGGCGGATCTGGATTTTGCTTCCGTGCAGCGTGAAAACCCTGAAATGGAGCGTCGCTGCCAGGAAGTCATCGACCGTTGCTGGCAACTGGGCGACAAGAACCCGATCAGCTTCATCCACGACGTCGGCGCGGGCGGTCTGTCCAACGCCTTCCCGGAACTGGTCAACGACGGCGACCGCGGTGGCCGTTTCGAACTGCGCAACATCCCAAACGACGAGCCGGGCATGGCCCCGCACGAAATCTGGTCGAACGAATCCCAGGAACGTTACGTGCTGGCAGTCGGCCCGGAAGACTTCGAGCGCTTCCAGGCGATCTGCGAACGCGAGCGTTGCCCGTTTGCCGTAGTCGGGGAAGCGACTGCCGAACCGCAACTGACCGTGACCGACAGCCACTTCGGCAACAACCCAGTGGACATGCCGCTGGAAGTGTTGCTGGGCAAAGCTCCGCGCATGCACCGTTCGGTGGTTCGCGAAGCCGAACTGGGCGATGACTTCGATCCGTCGAACCTCGACATCAGCGAGTCCATCGAACGCGTTCTGCATCACCCTGCCGTAGCCAGCAAAAGCTTCCTGATCACCATCGGCGACCGCACCATCACCGGCCTTGTCGCCCGTGACCAGATGGTCGGCCCATGGCAAGTGCCGGTGGCTGACGTTGCCGTCACCGCCACCAGTTTCGACGTCTACACCGGTGAAGCGATGGCGATGGGCGAGCGTACTCCGCTGGCTCTGCTGGACGCGCCGGCATCGGGCCGCATGGCTATCGGCGAAACCATCACCAACATTGCTGCCTCGCGCATCAACAAGCTCTCCGACATCAAACTGTCGGCGAACTGGATGTCGGCGGCCGGTCACCCGGGCGAAGACGCGCGTCTGTACGACACCGTGAAAGCGGTCGGCATGGAGCTGTGCCCTGAGCTGGGCATCACCATTCCGGTGGGCAAGGACTCGATGTCCATGGCCACGCGCTGGAACGACAACGGCGAAGACAAGACCGTCACCTCGCCAATGTCGCTGATCGTCACCGGTTTCGCGCCAGTGGCTGACATCCGTCAGACCCTGACTCCGGAACTGCGCATGGACAAGGGCACCACCGACCTGATCCTGATCGACCTCGGTCGCGGGCAGAACCGCATGGGTGCATCGATCCTCGCGCAAGTCCACGGCAAACTCGGCCAGCATGCACCGGACGTCGATGACGCCGAAGACCTGAAGGCCTTCTTTGCGGTGATCCAGGGCCTCAACGCCGACGGTCACCTGCTGGCTTACCACGACCGTTCCGACGGTGGTCTGCTGACCTCCGTGGTGGAAATGGCCTTCGCCGGCCACTGCGGTCTGAGCCTGAACCTGGACAGCGTTGCCGAATCCGCTTCGGAAATCGCCGCGATCCTGTTCAACGAAGAACTCGGCGCA
Source organism: Pseudomonas sp. Sample_11 (assembly GCF_004307505.1). NCBI lineage: Bacteria > Pseudomonadati > Pseudomonadota > Gammaproteobacteria > Pseudomonadales > Pseudomonadaceae > Pseudomonas > Pseudomonas sp. Sample_11. Next base: position 26,302 of record NZ_RCOD01000051.1, on the reverse strand, counting down.
GTGATCCAGGTTCGCCAGGACGCCACCCCGGACATCCTCGCGCAATTCAGCGCGGCCGGTCTGGGCGACTGCGTGTCGGTGATCGGTCAGCCGATCAACAATGGCCAGATCAACATCACCTTCAACGGTGACACCGTGTTCGAAGGCCAGCGTCGTCTGCTGCAACGTCAGTGGGCCGAGACCAGCTACCAGATCCAGCGTCTGCGCGACAACGCCGACTGCGCCGAGCAGGAATTCGACGCGCTGCTGGAAGAAGACAACCCGGGCCTGAGCGTCAAGCTCAGCTACGACGTCAATCAGGACATCGCCGCGCCTTACATCAAGAAAGGCATCCGCCCACAGGTTGCCGTGCTGCGTGAGCAGGGCGTCAACGGTCAGGTGGAAATGGCCGCCGCGTTCGACCGCGCCGGTTTCAGCGCGATCGACGTGCACATGAGCGATATCCTCGCCGGTCGTGTCGACCTCAACGAGTTCAAAGGCCTGGTGGCCTGCGGTGGTTTCTCCTACGGCGACGTGCTCGGCGCCGGTGAAGGCTGGGCCAAGTCGGCGCTGTTCAACAGCCGCGCCCGCGATGCGTTCCAGGGTTTCTTCGAACGTAACGACAGCTTCACGCTGGGCGTGTGCAACGGTTGCCAGATGATGTCCAACCTGCACGAGCTGATCCCGGGCAGCGAGTTCTGGCCGCACTTCGTGCGCAACCGCTCCGAGCAGTTCGAAGCGCGGGTGGCGATGGTGCAGATCCAGGAATCGAACTCGATCTTCCTGCAGGGCATGGCCGGTTCGCGCATGCCGATCGCCATCGCCCACGGTGAAGGGCATGCCGAGTTCGCCAGCGAAGAAGCACTGCTGGAAGCCGATCTGTCCGGTTGCGTGGCGATGCGTTTTGTCGACAACCACGGCAAGGTCACCGAAGCCTATCCGGCCAACCCGAACGGCTCGCCGCGCGGGATCACCGGCCTCACCAGCCGTGACGGCCGCGTGACGATCATGATGCCGCACCCGGAGCGTGTGTTCCGTGCGGTGCAGAACTCGTGGCGTTCGGAAGACTGGAACGAAGACGCGCCGTGGATGCGCATGTTCCGTAATGCTCGCGTGTGGGTTAACTGATCGTCGTGTACAAGTTGGCGTTTTTTGTTCCTGACAGTCATGTCGAGGTGGTCAAAGGGGCTGTGTTCGCTGCCGGTGGTGGGCGGATCGGTGACTATGACCACTGTGCGTGGCAGGTGCTTGGCCTGGGCCAGTTTCGACCGTTGGACGGCAGTCAGCCGTTTATCGGTCAGGCGGGGCAGGTCGAGCGGGTTGAGGAATGGAGGGTTGAGCTTGTCGTTGCGGATGAGTTGATTGTGGCTGTTGTGGCGGCGTTGAAGCTCAGTCATCCGTATGAGACGCCGGCTTATGAGGTGTGGCGGCTGGAGGATTTCTGATCTTCTTGGCTGCTTGAACGGGAAGCCCGCAGATGAGGGATTGTCTGCGGGTTTTTTGTTGGCCTTGGTTTTATTTGGATTTGGGTGAATATCCGTTGCTTCGGGTGTGGCGGCTGGCGGTTTCGCCCTTACGGCGACTTACTTTTTTACAAGCGCCTAGAAAAGTAAGCAAAAAACGCTAGCTCCTGCGTTCGGCCCTCGCAGGCTCGGGTCCCTTCGCTCCGGGACTGATCCGGGCGCAGCGGCTCCGGTTTGCTTCGCTGCACCTCCTTCCGCTGTGTCTGGCTGCGCCAGACGGTCGCTGCGCTCCCACCCCCGGATCAATCCCTCCACTCAGCCTTCCGACGTCGCCGGTGGATCAAGATCAAGAGCAGGCGAGCTGACACTCGGCCTATTGAGTGGTGAAAAGCGTGTGTGTCCGGCTTTTGATTTGTGTTGTTGCTGCCCCTCACCCCAGCCCTCTCCCGAGGGAGAGGGGGCCGATTTTGTGTGGTTTGCAAATCCTGAGTTCAACTCGGACTTTCACGTCGGCGTACCTCGCCTGAACAACTCGGTCAGTCCCCTCTCCCTCTGGGAGAGGGCTAGGGTGAGGGTGGCGATCTGGAGTGTGTTTAAAGCGGTATCTGAGTTCGCAGAACCTTCCCACAAGGTTTTCAGGTTGTCCGTCGGACGTGCGATCTCTAGTCTTTTCCCGTCGCTGCGAATCAGCGATCGGGAGTGAGATCCCCGGATAGCTTGCAACTGGCGCCAGCACCACGATAATTGGCGCCAGCTCAATCTGCTGCCTGCTTTATGGCGGCTGTGTGCGGGCAGACTTCGGTCTGGCCGGTTGCCTGCTCCGGTGGATCTCACCTCGCACATAGCTGCCACCTATTCGCCGCGTGAGATCCGGCGATCGATGGCTGCCCATCAGCATCAGCAGGAGAAGCATTTTGGATAAGATCGTCCCCGACCCACCCCTCGAACCCACCACCCCCCTCGAACAAACCATCCGCGCCGACGACCTCGCGAAAAACCGCGAAGCGATCAAGCGCGCTCTGGATTTTTACCTGTGCCCACAGCCGAGCAAGGCGCGCCCGCCCGGCACCCTGTTTCTGATCCAGCCCGACGTCGACACCGAAACCCTGCTCGCCCACGCCTGTGAATCCCTCGCTTCAGCCAACACTCTGGCCAGTGATTTCGCCGATCAGTTGGGGCGACCGCAGCGCAATACGGCGCTGGCGATTCAGCAGATCATCATGCTCGCTGAGCTGGCGGTGAACCGTGCGCTGGATCGGGTTGATCCGTAGGCGTAAAAAAACCACCGGGCCGTCAAGCCCGGTGGTTTTCCACGACGTGCAATCGCGTGGATGTCACGTCACCTGTGTCAGCTTGACGTCCGTTACAAGCATGTCGACCAAGGTTCGCAGGTATTTGAAGCTCTGATCTTTTTTCCCCCAGCGATCAATGAAGAACAGACCTTTGTCATTGATCTGAATCGGCGTCTCAACGATCTCGCCGGACCTGGATCTATGCACCACACTGGCGTTGCGGGTATCTGCATTTTCGATCAGGAATTGGCCCTGTCGAGTCAGTCTGCTGCGACTGACAGACGGAGGCGCAGCAGGCTTTTTCGTGCCGGGGACGGCCACCTCCATCACAAAGTCGCTGCTCAAGGCCCTCACGTTGGCCTCGTGCTGGCCGCTGACAAATTCCCATGTACCGCGATGAATATCCCTGGCCAGCTCGGGGGCGGTGTCGCGCACGTGCAGGCTGACGGCTGAAAGTGTATCGGCCAGACCTGGCACGCCGAGGTTGTAATTGGTGTGCGCACTGCCGATGAGGGCCACCCATTTATGCGGGCCGTTGGCCAGTTGATCAGCCTCGATCACTTGGGTTGCAAAATAGCTGAACATCTCGTTTCGCGAGACTGCTTTGTCATGCAGGCCCTTGAGGTGGTAGGACGCTGTGCAATCGATCGCTCTGATGCGGATGTTGTATTTGGCTGCTGCCTGGTAGAGCTCCGTGTAGGTATCGCTCCCACCGTAAGCCATCATGTGCCCTCGGTCCTGACGATGCAGGTACGCCTTCAGCCTGTGCGGCATACGTTGGGTTCGCAAAAAAATGTCGAGATCGGCCTGGTGCAGATCGGTGAACAGGTGCTCGACATACAACGTGTCATAGCCTGCTTTCTTGAGCGCTTTCATGTGCTTTTTCAGCAGCGCTTTGCTCGCTACATCGGCATGGGCTTCGCCGATCAGAAGATTCAAGCGTCCGTCGGCCAGCTGCCGCAGAAAAGCCTCGAATGTGCAGTCGGAGGTGAGCACCGGCAGAATCGGCGCATCGGGAGGGACGTAGTCGGTGAAAGCGTCTCTGGCGGTTTTTTCCAGGCGCTTGCGCTGGGCGATGAAAGCCTCGTAGGCCGTTCTTTCACTGGAGATCGTCGGGGTGTAATTCGAGTCCATGGAGTAGGGCTTATGCAACATTTCAGCGATATCGTCACGCAGCGGCAAAGCCACATCGAAATCGCTGAAGTGATCAACGGCGCTAGCTGCGGCGGGCGGCCTGGAGACGGGTAGAGGTGCCTTGTAGGTGCTCGGCATCTGTACCAGGAAATCACCTTGCGCAGTCGCATCGCCGGCGATGGCGCCGGGTGTATCCCTGCTTATGCGTGCCGGTTGGTACAGGTCGATGTCTTCAACACGTATGGCTACGGCCTCGTGCAGGTCGGCCAGGCCCGGCGTGTTGTCGAACGTGGTCATGCGCGACTGTTCGGTCAGGGCAATCCAGCGCTCTTCGCCGACGTCGGCCACATCGCTGGCAAGCGCCTTGTGCGAATAGAAGTTTCTGATGGAGTTGTTTCGCGGAGTCAGCGGCGAGACTTCGGACATCACCATGATCCCTTCGAGCTTATAGCTGGCCGAGCCGTCTAGCGCATGGATGCTCATGCCTTTTTCCCGGGCCCTGCGCACCAGCGCCAAGTAAGAAAAAGCTGCGTCCGGCGCATACCCCATGGCTTTGTCGAGCGCCTTCAGATGTTTGTTGATATGAAACCAGGAGCCGTTCCTGTTGAGCTTTTCCAGTTTGAGATGAAACACGTCACCCGGCAGGTATTCGAGAAAGAGATGCTTGTAGCCGTTCGCAACGAGGACGTCGAGATGCTCGATCAATAACTGTTTGCTGGCGATCGAACCAGGTTGTGCACCGATCACCAGGTTTTTTGCGGCGAATGCATCGCTGCCGATCAACTGTGCGAATGAGGTATTGGCGGCAACCGCCGGCACTTCGGCACGGGCGGGCAGCGGTGCGAGCCGGGCAAAATGGCGCGTGGCATCTTTGGTGAGTTTTTCGACCTGTTCCAGATAGGCTGTGCGTACCTCGCTCAACTGATCGACCACGCGGGCAATGATGGTCTGCCGCGGGATACCCATGTCGCTCAGTTGCAGCAATGCCTCGCGCGATTGCGGCACCAGCAACGTTTCGACGCGCTCGCGGTAGTCGATCGCGACTCCATAATCTTTGTGCGGACCGGGTGTATCGGGCACAGCTTCGTATTTCGGTGCCCCGCCTGACAGGCCGCTGCGCACCATCACCCCGTCGGAATTGCGTACGGTCAGAATGCCGGTCGAAAGCAGTCCGGAGCCATTCGGATCCGGGCGGTAGAGCAAATAACGGCCCAGCGCGTCCGGGTTGTTACTGGCGTAATACGACTGTCCTCTGAAAGCGACCGCCTGCATATCGTCCCAGACGGGTGCAGTGGCCATTTGATCGACCAATGCCAGAGCACTCTGTTGCTCATTGCCGGCAGTGGCGACAGCCTGACGCAACGGGCGCCGGACGGGCTTGAGTGACCGTAGCGCCGGACGCAGATCCGTCAGCACCGCGCCGGCACTGTTGAACAGATAACCGAGCAAGTGCCGGAACGCTTCGTTGTTGTTGCCCTGACGATAGGCATGCAGGGCGAGCATCGCGTCCTTGAAGGCCAGCAACAGGCCGGTGCTCAGGCTCAACAGCGGGAAGGGCGCGGTGGCGATGGCCGCGACCCACTCAACGCTCGTCCAGATCAGGCCAGCGATCATTTCGATACGACTGGTGGTGGTCGCGTGGACGTTGTCGATCCGCCGTTGCAGCTTCATGTCATAGAGCGCGGTCAGCAGGTCGCTGACGGCGTCAGCCGGTCGCATCGAGTCGTAGCGGGCGGGGCTGGGGGTGGTTTTGTTGAGGTCTTTGGGCAGCTTCTTGCGGATGTTGTCCAGGTGCGTGCGGACCCGGGTCTGGGCGCTGATACCCACGCGCGAGGTGAAGTACTCGACCATGCCCGATTGCAGCAGCAGATAATTGAACAGGCGCGCTTCACGAAAACGCACGCCGTCCGGTGCGTCCGGCGTATACAGCAGAACCGGATTACTGCCATGGCTGAACAGCCAGGTATCGATCACCCATTCGCCATCGATCATCAACCGGTGGATCGGGTACTTCGTCCGCGTCTGCCCCGACGTTTGATCCATGCTGGTGATGCTTTGCTGGAGCCATTGCAGGTCGCTGCTGGCGATATGTCCTTGCAGCTGGCATTCCAGCGCGGCGCTTTGCATCTGGCGCTGAGTGATCGCCAGCGTCGCGTTGCGGCGGAACGCGTAGCCTTCGCTCTGGGAATTCTGCAGCTCCTTTTTGACTTTGTCGGTATAGCGTTGGCCGATCCACACCCCTGTGACCGAGCGCGCGACATTCTGCGCGGTCAGGCTGCTGATATCGATGCCTTGCGGACCTCTGAAGCGCGCCGAGCGTGAGAATTTCTGCTCGAGAAAACCCACGCCGTCGGCATAGCCGTCGCGATACAGCCGGGTATAGGTCAACGGCTTTGGTGTCCATGAGGGCACGATCGATTTTGGCGAGTAGGCCCAAACGGTGTCAGGATCGACGTCATTGGCCGGACGTTTGAGCAAGCGGTTCAGGCTGAGCTTCGCTTGCTCGTGCACGTAGGCGTCAAATGTCTGGAAACGCCCGCCCGACAGCGGATGTTGATTGAATGCGAGCAGTGCGCCCTCGGCGTCGTCGCTCAGCGTCGTCAGTTGTCGGCGATTGGCCGCAGTGGTTGAGCGATACCATACCGGTGTACTGAAATCATAATCATCGATGCGTGTGGCAAGCATGTGTTCAGCCATCGCTTTGAGGCAATCGAGATGGTTGCCGAGGTGATCGAAAGTCACCTTCTGGTGCTCCGCTGCTTCCGGCTTGAAGCTCAGCCCCGACAAGACTTTGCGCAGAGCAGGACGAAAGCGCATCGGTGCGCGGCTGACCAGGTAACCGGCCATGGTTTGGGCAGCGTCACTCTGCTTGGCCCACGACAACACATGGGCCTGACATTCGCGCTCACTGTCAAAGGCCTCGAACTGGCGATCGCGTGGGGCCTGTGGCGTGCATAGCAGAACGCGTTTGAGCGCACCGGACTGATCGTTCTGACGCAGCACCCAAAGGTCTTGGAGTTGCGCACCGTGCAAGCACAGCGTGGCGGCGCGCAACTGTGAATCGCTGCCGCTGCGCAGGCGCTGGATCATTTGCAGGTCGCTGTCGAGCAGGTGCCCTTGCAGCGCTGCGGTATGGGCGAGCGCGACGATGCGCTGATCGAGCATCTGCTCAATGGCAGGTTTGATTGCGGAGCTTGCCTGCATCTGCGTTTGCAAACGTGCGAAGTCGACGCGCGGTTCCAGCTCCAGTGCCTGCTCGAGCACCCAGGCGGGCGTCACGTCCGCGTACTCGTCGGATAACGGCAGGTCGTTGTAAGTCAGCCGGGTGTGGCTGAGAAACTCCGAGCCTGGCAACTCATCGCCGGTGTGCGGGCCGCGCAGGGTCAGCTCGAGCAGGTTGCGCTTGTGCACATATACGCCATATCCCGGTACCCGTCGGTCGGTGGTGATTTGCAGGTTGTCCGGTTGCAGATCGTCGATTTGCAGATCATCACTCAGACGCTCCAGCCATTGCTGGCGGGCCACGGCCATCAGACTGACCGCCGGGCCCATCAGGTCAAGCAGGTTTTGCCGGGCCTGATTGTAGTTGCCCAGGTGCAACGCCAGTTCGGCCCGCTTGGCGGCGTCGGCGCTGCGGTACCAGTCCGGGGCGCTGTTGCGCAGGTGCCGTTCGAACAGGGTTTGTGCCTGAAGGGCCAGACGCGGAGTGAGATCCGGCAGCGCAGCGCCGATGGCGCGCTCCAGCTCGGCGATCAAGCGAGCGGGATCCTGCTGCGGGTTAGCGGCGAAACTCAGTGCATATTCGATATCCAGGGTGCGTTTTTCGATCAAGGTATCGTAGATGTGTTCGAACAGCGGTTGGCTGTCGATGGGCGTCAGCTGCAATGGCCAGATTCCTGCTGTACCGACCTCGTGGTAGCGGCTGGGCAGCAGCTGCATCAACTCGCCACGGCTGATGCTGTGCTTCATGGTCTCGAGCAGATGGGCGTCGAGATCAGCCAGAGAATTGAACAGCTCCAGGCCCCTGGCAGGTGTGAACAAAACGACGAAACCCGCGCTCTGGTCGGTCAGCAGATCGCTGACTTTCGGGGTGTCGTTTTGCGTAACAACAAAGGCCCCGGCGAGCTCGACGGTGGTTTGCTGATAAGTGAACTGCAACGCATACATGGCCGGACGCAAGAGCGGGCCCAGCGCCAGTTTCCTCATCAGTTCACCAGCCTGCGGGTGCAACAGGCGATCCTTGACGGCTTGTTGCGCCTCGTACTCGAGCGCGGTGAAACCGGCGTCGTATTTAAGGAAGGTTTTTGCCGGTTTGCCGTCGATCTGGTCACGCAGATCCATGTTGATCAGTTGCGTGCTGAGGCGCACCTTCAGCGTGGCGATCAGTTGCTTGCCTGCCTCGCTTTGCAGGTCGCTGGTTGCCAGCGCCTGATAGAGCGTGCGGCTGCGTTGCAGGTAGCTGTCGCGATAGGTTTTCAGCTGCTCTTCGAGACGTTTGAGATGAGCCTGCTCGGTGCTCGGTTTGTGCTCTGGCAACAGCGGGGTTTCGGTGTTGAAGAGCAGACGGCCGATCTGGTTGAGATCGTTTTTGATCTCATCGGGTGTGGGTGCGTTGGGGGTGCTCATAGGCACGATTTCCATGCTGGGGATGAAGGGCCAGCATGGCGAGCGGGGCGTGGAGGAGGGTGGTATCCATATATCGTGCGCGAGCCGGATTTTCCCCGCCCGCTCCAGCCCTCCCGCCACCGGCGCAGATCAAACCTGCGCGCTGACCTCCCCGCGACTCAGCAATGTCTCGATCGCCCCGCTCAAACTCGCGGCCTTGTCCCCCACCAGCAAATGCCAGACGCCGCCGTCCAACTGGCTGACACCCAGGCAGCCGAGCGCTTTGAGCTGCGCATCGGACAATGCCTTGGCATCGGCCAGTTGCAGGCGAATGCGGGTCATGGCGATGCAATCGAGTTGCAGCACATTGTCGCGACCGCCCAGTGCATCCAGCCATTGCTGCGCCTCGTTGCGGGTAAGCGCAACGGTCTTCGGCTCATCAGCAACCACTGCGGTTTCCTCCAACGCAGTTCGGCCCAGCGCAGGCATGGCCAAGCGAATCTCATCGGCGATGCTGTCAGCCAACGGCCCGACCACGACCTGCAAACTGCCGCCCTTGCCCGGGCGCACCACCGCCATCGCGCCCAACGCTTTCAGCTCGGCATCCGAAGCCTTGTTGCGGTCGACCATCTCCAGGCGCAGTCGGGTCGTGCACGCACCGACGGTGAGCAGATTCTCGGCGCCGCCCAAGGCTTTGATATACGCACTGGCGCGTTCGGTTTCCGAGAGCACGGTTTTTTCGGCGCTGGCGACGTCTTCGCGCCCCGGCGTCTTCAGATTGAAGCGGCGGATACAGAAGTCGAAGACCAGGTAATAGATGACCGCATAAGCCAGCCCGACCGGCACCACCAGCCAGCCATTGGTCGACTTGCCCCAGCCGAGAATCATGTCGATGAAACCACCGGAAAAGGTGAAGCCCAGATGAATGTTCAAGCCGTTGGTGATCGCCATCGACAGCCCGGTCAGCAGCGCGTGCAGGAGGAACAGCAGCGGCGCGAGAAACATGAAGGCGAATTCGATCGGCTCGGTCACACCGGTGAGAAACGAGGTCAGCGCCATCGACAGGAAGATCCCGCCCATCACCTTGCGCCGCTCCGGCAAAGCGTTGCGGTACATCGCCAGGCACGCGGCGGGCAGGCCGAAGATCATCATCGGGAACATGCCGGTCATGAACTGGCCGCCCTTCGGATCGCCGGCAAAATACCGCGACAGATCGCCGGTCACCAAGGCGCCCGTGGTCGGGTCGGTGAAGTTGCCGAAGACGAACCACGCCATGTTGTTGAGGATGTGGTGCAGGCCGGTGACGATCAGCAGGCGGTTGAACACGCCGAAGACGAAGGCGCCGAGGCTGCCGCTTTCCATCATCAGCGCGCCGAACGCGTTGATGCCCTGCTGGATCGGCGGCCAGATATAGCCGAACAGCACGCCCAGACCCACCGCCGCGAACCCGGTGACGATCGGCACAAAACGCCGGCCACCGAAGAACGCCAGATACTCCGGCAGCTTGATGTCCTTGAAGCGGTTGTACAGCGCACCGGCCATCAGGCCGCTGACGATCCCGGCGAGCATGCCCATGTTGATGGTCGAGTCGAGCACCTTGAGCGTGGAGATCATCACCAGATAACCGATCACTCCGGCGAGGCCGGCGGTGCCGTTGTTGTCCTTGGCGAAACCGACGGCGATGCCGATGGCAAAGATCATCGCCAGGTTGGCGAAGATCACTTGTCCGGCATCGTGAATGATCGCGATGTTCAACAGGTCCGTGTCGCCCAGGCGCAGCAGCAGGCCGGCAATCGGCAGGATCGCGATCGGCAGCATCAGCGCGCGGCCCAGGCGTTGCAGGCCTTCGATGAAGAGTTGGTACATGGCGTTTGTCCTTTTTGTTTTTGTTAGCGCAGAGGCCAATGTTGTTGACAGGCGTGGCGAACGGCGGCGGCGCTGGACAGCTTGAGCAAGTCGCGGCTCAGGCGCTGACATTCGGCTTCATGCAACTGACGTACGCGGTCCTTGATTTCACCGATCTGCACCGGGCTCACCGACAGTTCGGTGACGCCCAGACCCACCAGCACCGGCGTGGCCAGCGGGTCGGAGGCGAGGGCGCCGCAGACACCGACCCAGCGCTTGTGCACCGCCGCGCCTTCGCAGGTCATGGCGATCAGGCGCAGCAATGCCGGGTGCAGGGCATCGACCCGCGCCGCCAGCCCGGCGTGATCGCGGTCCATGGCCAGGGTGTATTGCGACAGATCGTTGGTGCCGATCGAGAGAAAGTCGGCGTGTTCGGCCAGTTGTTCGGCTTGCAGCGCGGCGGCGGGGACTTCGATCATCACGCCGATTTCCGGGCGCTCGGCAATGCCCAGCTCAAGGCGCAAGGCATCGACGCGCTGGCGGATGTGCAGCAGTTCGTCGACCTCGGTGACCATCGGCAACAGAATCCGGCAACGCGACAACGGCTTGACCTGCAACAGCGCGCGCAGTTGCTGATCGAGAATTTCCGGGCGCGCCTGGGCCAGACGAATGCCGCGCAGACCGAGCACTGGGTTGGCCTCGGCGGGCAGCGGCAGGTAGTCGAGTTGCTTGTCGCCGCCGACGTCGATGGTGCGGATGATCACTGACTTGTCGCCCATGGCATCGATCACCGCTTGATAGGCGCTGCGCTGTTCTTCGACGTCCGGTGCCGTCTGGCGATCGACGAAGAGAAACTCGGTGCGCAACAGGCCTACACCATCAGCACCGTTGGCAAATGCGTCTGCCGCTTCGTTGCTTGAGGCGACATTGGCGACCACTTCGATGTGCACGCCATTGCGCGTTTCAGCGGGCAAATGGGCTTTGGCCTGTTGGCTGTCGCGACGCTGCCGACGCTCGATTTGTGCCTGTTGCACTTCGCTCAGGCGCTCGGCGTTTGGCGTCAATTCGAGGCGCCCGCCGTCAGCGTCGAGCACCACGGCCTGATCTTGCGGTTGCTCTAGCAATTGCGCGCCCAAAGCCACGAGGCACGGCAGACCTTTGCCGCGCGCCAGAATCGCTACGTGGGAGGTCGCGCCGCCCTCGGCCATGCACAACCCGGCGACACCTTGCGCGCTGAGTTGCAGCAGATCCGATGGCGTCAGTTCATGGGCGGCAACGATGGCGCCGGCCGGCACCTGGTATCCCCAGGCCTCGCCAAGCAGAGCGCGCAGGACGCGTTGCTTGAGGTCGCGCAAATCGTTGGCACGTTCGGCCAGCAGCGGACTGCCGGTGCCTTGGAGCATGTCGCACTGGGTGTCGATCGACTGACTCCAGGCGTGCGTCGCAGCGGTGCCTTGCGCGATGAATTGCTGCGCGGCGTCGATCAGGGCCGGGTCTTCAAGCAGCGCCATGTGTGCGGCGAAGATCGCTTCTTCGTCGGCGTTCTTGTGCTTTTTCGCCTGGGCGAGGGTGGCGGCGATTTCGCTGCGCACCGCGTTCAATGCCGTTTCAAGCGTCTGCTGCTGTTGCACTGGATCGTGATGGCCCGTATCCGCCGGCAAGGTGATCGCGTTCAAGCGAAACAACGGCCCGGCGACCAGCCCCGGCGCCGCGCAAACACCGTGCAACACGCCAGCCTCGGCCGGGCGTTTCAGCGCGGCTGTGGTGGTCGGCGCTTGCCCGTGATGATCGTCCGGCAGCGCCGTGGCCAATGCGCTGAGCAAGGCTTGCAGCGCGGCATCGGCGTCCGGTCCCTGACAGCTGACCTGCACTTCATCCTGCTCACCGATCGCCAGGCCCATCAAACCGATCAGACTGTTGCACGGCGCCGATTTGCCGTTGAAATGCAGTTGTGAGTGGCTGCTGAACCCCTGGGCGGTCTGGCGGATCAGCGCAGCCGGGCGCGCATGCAGGCCACCGCGATGAGCGACCTGCACTTGACCACGAACCTCAGGCCCGCCGCTTGTATCGGTATTCGCCGCCACCACATTGCGCGCGATGATGTGCAGCAACGGCTCGCCGACTTTCACCGCTTTGAGGGTGATCGGCCGCACCTGAAAATCCGCGCTGTTGGTCAGGATCAACAGGCTGACCAGGCTTTTGCAGTGCTGGCCGACCTTGTCCAGGTCATAACGCAGCAGCGGCTGACCGAGGCTGACGCGATCGCTTTCCTCGACCAGCATGGCGAAACCTTCGCCGTTCAGCTCAACGGTATCGAGGCCCAGATGCAGGAGGATTTCCGCACCGTTGTCGGCACGCACGGTCACCGCGTGGCTGCTGCGTGCGACGTGGATGACCACCCCGGCGCAGGGCGAATACAGCGTGTCGTTGAGCGGGTCGATGGCGATGCCGTCGCCCATCGCGCCACTGGCGAACACCGCGTCCGGGACGTTGGCGAGCGTCAGTACCGGGCCGCTGAGCGGGGCGCTGAGGGTCAGCTCTTTATTGTTGTCGGGCATGGCTGGGTCTCATCAGTTGAATCTCGGTTCGATGTCCCCTGTAGGAGCTGCCGAAGGCTGCGATCTTTTGATCTTGTTTTTATGGGTCGAGATCAAAAGATCGCAGCCTTCGGCAGCTCCTACATGGAGTTACGTCCTTTAGCCGCTATCAGTGCGTGCGGGTCACTTTGCTCAAATGGCGCGGCTGATCCGGGTCCATGCCCCGAGCCACGGCCAGGCCTGCGGCCATCACGTAGAAACTCTGGATCGCCAGAATCGGGTCGAGGGCCGGGTGTTCGGCGCGGGTCAGGGTCAGGTCGCGTTCGTTGACGTCATCCGGCGCGGCGAGCAAGACCCGGGCGCCGCGCTGGCGCATTTCCGCCGCCAGGCTCAGCAGGCCGGCCTGCTCGGCGCCGCGTGGGGCGAAAACCAGCAGCGGATAGTGTTCGTCGATCAGCGCCATCGGGCCGTGACGCACTTCGGCACTGCTGAACGCTTCGGCCTGAATCGCCGAGGTTTCCTTGAATTTCAGTGCCGCTTCCTGGGCAATCGCGAAACCGGCGCCACGGCCGATCACCATCAGGCGCTCGCAATCGCGCAGGGCTTCGATGGCCACGCTCCAGTCCTGTTTCGCCGCTTCGCGCAGGCCTTCTGGCAGCGCATCGTGGGCTTGCAGCAATTCGCTGTCCTCTTTCCAGTGCGCGATCAAGCGCGCGCTGGCGCTGAGGGTGGCGATAAAACTCTTGGTCGCGGCGACGCTGCTTTCCGTGCCGGCGAGCAGCGGCAGGCTGAATTCACACGCTGCCTCCAGTGGCGAGTCGGCAGCGTTAACCATCGACACGCTCAGCGCGCCACGCTTGCGCAACAGGCGCAGGCTGTTGACCAGATCCGGGCTCTGTCCCGACTGCGAAAACGCAAAGGCGACCTGACCGCTGACTTTCAGCGGCGCCTGCTGCATGGTCACCACCGACATCGGCAACGAGGCCACCGGCACGCCCAGTTGCTGCATGGTCAGGTAGGCGAAGTAGCTCGCCGCGTGGTCGGAGCTGCCACGGGCGACGGTCATCGCCACTTGCGGCGGCTGACGGCGCAGGCGCCCGGCGATCTCGATCATCGGCGCGTCGAGCTGTTGCAGTTGGGCTTGCACGGCCTCGAACGAGGACAGCGCCTCCTCAAGCATTTTTGAAGTCAATGTCTTCTCCTTCGACCATGACGGCGGTCAGTGTGAGTGAGCGATCGAGCCGCACGCTGTCGGCCCAGGCGCCGGGGGCAAGGCGCCCGCGTTCGGTAATGCCGAGGTAGTCGGCGGGAAATTGCGACAGACGCTGCGAGGCTTCGGCGATCGGCAGACCGATCTTGACCAGATTGCGCAGGGCCTGATCCATGGTCAGGGTGCTGCCGGCCAGCGTGCCGTCGGGCAGGCGCACGCCGCCCAGGCATTTGGTCACGGTGTGGCTGCCAAGCTTGTATTCACCGTCGGGCATGCCGGCGGCGGCGGTCGAATCGGTGACGCAATACAGGCACGGGATCGAACGCAGGGCCACGCGAATGGCGCCGGGGTGTACGTGCAGCAGATCGGGAATCAGCTCGGCGTATTTGGCGTGGGCCAGTGCTGCGCCGACGATGCCCGGCTCGCGGTGATGCAGCGGGCTCATGGCGTTGTAGAGGTGGGTGAAACTGCTGGCACCGGCAGCCAGCGCGGCGACGCCTTCCTCGTAGCTGCCGAGGGTGTGGCCGATCTGCATGCGGATGCCACGGCTGCTCAGCTCGCGAATCAACGCATCGTGGCCAGCGATTTCCGGGGCGATGGTGATGACGCGGATCGGCGCCAGCGCCAGATACTCTTCGACTTCGGCCATCAACGCGGTGTGGGCGAAGTTCGGTTGAGCGCCGAGTTTTCCCGGGTTGATGTAAGGGCCTTCAAGGTGTACGCCAAGCACTCGCGCGGCGCCTTTCGGACGCTGTTCGCAGAATTGTCCTACCTCTTTCAGGACATTTGAGATCTCCGCACTCGGCGCAGTCATTGTCGTGGCCAACAGCGAAGTGGTGCCGAAACGCACGTGGGTTCTGCTGATGGTTTCGAAGGCTTCGGCGCCTTCCATAATGTCTTTGCCACCGCCGCCGTGCACATGCAGGTCGATGAAACCCGGCAGCAGATAGGGCAGATCGTTAGCCGCCGGATCGCAGGGCAAGCCTTCGATCGACACGACCTTGCCGTGTTCGTGAATCAGCCGGCCGCGAACCCAGCCGCTGGCGGTGAGGATGTTGTCTTCGGACATTTCGCTTCTCTCGTTTGGCTTGCTGCTGATCAGCGGCGAAGCTCTGCAACAAAGTCGTAGTAGTCGTTGCGGCAATAGGTGTCGGTGACTTCGATCGGCGTGTTGTCTTCCAGATAGCCGACCCGGGTCATCAGCAGCATGGCGGTGCCGGGGGCGATGCCGACCAGTGCGGCGAATTCGTCCGAGGCGTTGATTGCCTGGATGTGCTGAAGGGCGCGGACGATCGGTTTGCCGATGCCGTCGAGGTATTCGTAAAGCGAATCGCCCACCGCTTGCGGCCTGGGCATGATCGAGGCGGGCAGGGTGCTCATCTCGATCGCCATGACCGTGTCATCGGCTTTGCGCAGGCGTTTCATGCGCGCCACCTTGTCATTCGGCGACAGGCCGAGGCGGATCAGTTCTTCGTGGGTCGGCAGGGTGATTTCCCGCTCCAGCCATTTCGAACTCGGTACGAAACCTTTCAGGCGCAGCATTTCGCTGAAGCCGGACAGACGCGACAGCGGTTGTTCCAGCCGTGGGGTGATGAACGTGCCCGAGCCTTGCAGACGGCGGATCAGGCCTTGCTCGAGCAAGACTTCCAGCGCCTTGCGTGCGGTGACCCGGGAGATGCCGAGCTGGTCGCTGAGGTTGCGCTCGGACGGCATCGCCTGTTCGGCCTTCCACTGCCCGGCATGAATCGCTGCTTCCAGATTGCGCGCCAGTTGCAAGTACAGCGGCGTCGGCTGGGAGTCATCGGGACGTAGGGTTTGAAGGTCGTTCATGTAGGTCGTTTCCGTCGCGAGTATAGGATTGTTGTGGCTCGCTTGTGCGACGGAAGCTAATACCACTTGAATACCATGTCAACGCGATGAAATGGCGTCTGACCCAATGGATTGGCGGGTTTCAGGGGGCAGCGTTTAAAGTGGTATTAGTGATGGCCTATAAAAAGCAAAAGATCGCAGCCTGCGACAGCTTCTACAGTTGAGAGTGGTATCACCCCTGTAGGCGCTGTCGCAGGCTGCGATCTTTTGAATTATTTTTTTTGCGGGTGACCAGCGGTCGAGGTTACGGACGAATCTCGATCATCGTGCCGTCCGGTACCAGATTCCACACTTCACGCATGTCGACGTTGCGCATGGCGATGCAGCCGTCGGTCCAGTCGAGGGTGTGGAACAACTGCTCAGGGTTATCTGCCGAATCCGGAGTGCCGTGGATCATGATCATCCCGCCGGGCTCGACACCTTCACGGCGTGCGCGGGCGGCATCGCTGATGTTCGGGTAGGAGATGTGCATCGACAGGTTGAATTTGTCGCTGGTCTTGCGCCAGTCGATCCAATAGAAACCTTCGGGTGTGCGTTTGTCGCCCTCGATCAGTTTCGGGCCTTTCTTCGCGCCCTTGCCCAAGGAGATGCGATAGGTCTTCAGCGGCTTGCCGTCGGCAATCAACTGCAGTTGGTGGGCCGATTTCAGTACCAGGACTTTTTCGATCAGCGGAGTGTTCGAGGGCGTCACGGTGGTCACGAATGACGCTTGCGAAACGCTGACGAACGACAGGCACAACAGGGCAAGCAACCAGCGCATTGAAACGATTCCCCAGGGAGTGACGCAATCAGGTTTTAGGTAGGAGCTGCCAAAGGCTGCGATCTTTTGATCTTCTAGCCAACAATCACCGGCTGAACCAATGGCGGAATCGATTCCGAACGAACCGGATACTTCTCGACGCGCCGATCAGCGAAGAAGCATTCTAAGGTACGCCCGACCGTGCGGAAAGCCAGCTCGTCCCAGGGAATGTCGGCTTCTTCGAACAGCTGCACTTCAAGGCTTTCCGGCCCGGCCGCATACTGCAGATCGGCCAGTTCAGCGCGGAAGAACACATGCACCTGGCTGATGTGCGGCACGTCGATCAGCGTGTAGATGCTCAAGTTGCGCACCCGGGCGCAGGCTTCTTCGGCGGTTTCGCGGATGGCGGCCTGCTCGATGGTCTCGCCGTTTTCCATGAAGCCGGCAGGTAGCGTCCAGTAACCGAGACGCGGCTCGATGGCGCGGCGGCAGAGCAGCACTTTCGTCCCCCAGGTCGGCACGCAACCGGCGACGATATTGGGGTTCTGGTAGTGAATGGTCTGACAGCTGTCGCAGACAAATCGCAGCCGCGAGTCGCCTTCGGGAATGCGCTGGGTGACCGGGTTACCGCAGTGGCTGCAAAATTTCATGCTCGGGTTCCTGAATGCTGCGCCTATCTTGGCGTGCAGCGGGGCCGGTCGGCAAGTTGTCGTTTCGCGACACGACGGGTTTCGGGGGCTTGGGCGCTCGCTTTGATTGGTGCATGATGCGGAGCAAGGCACCGATCGAGAACACTCATGCTGGACGAGCTACTGCATAGGGTAAGCAACCACACACCGCGCACGCTGGAGACCGACGCACGTTTCCCCGAAGCCGCCGTGCTGGTGCCGATCACCCGCAGTGACGAACCGGAACTGGTCCTGACCCTGCGCGCCAGCGGGCTTTCGACCCACGGCGGCGAGGTCGCCTTCCCCGGAGGGCGCCGCGACCCGGAAGATCCGGACCTCATATTCACCGCGCTGCGCGAAGCCGAAGAAGAAATCGGCCTGCCGCCGGGTCTGGTCGAAGTCATTGGCCCGCTCAGTCCGCTGATCTCCCTGCACGGCATCAAGGTAACGCCGTATGTCGGCGTGATTCCCGACTTTGTCGAATACCAGCCCAATGATGCCGAGATCGCCGCCGTCTTCAGCGTGCCGCTGGAATTCTTCCGCAAGGACCCGCGTGAGCATACCCATCGCATCGATTATCAGGGCCGCAGTTGGTACGTGCCGAGCTATCGCTTCGGCGAGTACAAGATCTGGGGGCTGACGGCGATCATGATCGTCGAGTTGATCAACCTGCTCTATGACGCCAAAATCAGCCTGCACCGACCGCCGAAAAGCTTTATCGATACCTGAGCCGTCGTTCGAACGGCCGTGAGCCCTGAGGAAAACAAGATGAAATACCGCCTGGGCGACGCCCGTGTCGAAACCCATCCACAGAGCTGGGTCGCGCCCAATGCCGTGCTGGTGGGCAAGGTTCGCCTGGAAGAGGGCGCCAACGTCTGGTTCAACGCCGTATTGCGCGGCGACAACGAACTGATCCTCATCGGCAAGAACAGCAATGTGCAGGACGGCACGGTGATGCACACCGACATGGGGTATCCACTGACCATCGGTACCGGCGTGACCATCGGCCACAACGCCATGCTCCACGGCTGCACGGTCGGCGATTACAGCCTGATCGGTATCAACGCGGTGATTCTCAACGGCGCGAAGATCGGCAAAAACTGCATCATCGGCGCCAATTCCCTGATCGGCGAAGGCAAGGAAATTCCCGACGGTTCGCTGGTGATGGGCTCGCCGGGCAAGGTCGTGCGTGAACTGACCGAGGCGCAGAAAAAGATGCTCGAAGCCAGCGCCGCGCACTATGTGCATAACTCGCAGCGTTACGCCCGCGATCTGGTCGAGCAGGAACAATGACGACTGTTGAACGACCAGTCGCCTCGCCGTGCGTGAATATTTGCGCGCTGGATGAAGATGACGTTTGTACCGGATGCCAGCGCACGGTCGCGGAGATCACCCGCTGGGGCCGCATGAACAATGACGAGCGCCGCGTGGTGCTGGGGTTGTGTCATGAACGGGCGAAGGCGAGTGGATTGGTCTGGATGATTCCCGCGAAGTCAGGCGTCTGAACCACCGCTTTCGCGAGCAGGCTCGCTCCCGCCTTGAAAATGCATTCCACTGTGGGAGCGAGCCTGCTCGCGAAGACGTCGGTCCTGTCACCGCACCTATTGGCGCAATACCAGCGCTCAAGTAACCTGTGCGCCACATTTACAGGCCGCCCCCATGATCTTCCTCATCGCCTACATCAGCAGCGTCGTGCTGATCAACTTCGCCTTTTCCACCGCACCGCACCTGGACATCATCTGGTCGGCCTGGGGCGGGCTGGTGTTTGTGCTGCGCGACATGGTGCAAACGCGCTTCGGTCATGGCGCGATCGTGGCGATGCTGGCGGCGCTGGTGCTCTCCTACATCACGTCCGACCCTTCCATCGCGCTGGCCAGCGCCACGGCGTTCGCGGTTTCCGAGTGCATCGACTGGCTGGTGTTCAGCATCACCAAGCGGCCGTTGCGTGATCGTCTGTGGATCAGTTCGGCGCTGAGCATTCCGCTGGATACCTTCATCTTTTTCGGCATGATCGACGCCTTGACGCCGCCGGTGATCATCACCGCGCTGGCCTCCAAGTTCGCCGGCGTTACCGCGGTCTGGCTGATCATGGCCTGGCGTGATCGCAAACAGGCTGTCGCCAGCTGAAGCCAAACCCTCGGGTTCATGTAAAATGCCGCGCTTTCTCCCCATGGAAAGCGCACTTGCGTGGCTTTCCTCGATGATCCGCTTCCTTTGAGGACCTGAGATGACCCGTATCGGAACTCCATTGTCGCCAACCGCGACCCGCGTATTGCTGTGTGGCTGTGGTGAGTTGGGCAAGGAAGTGGTAATCGAACTGCAGCGCCTGGGCGTTGAAGTGATTGCCGTCGACCGCTACGCCAACGCGCCGGCCATGCAAGTCGCCCATCGCAGCCACGTGATCAACATGCTCGACGGCGCTGCTTTGCGTGCAGTGATCGAAGCCGAGAAGCCGCACTTCATCGTGCCGGAAATCGAAGCCATCGCCACCGCCACGCTGGTCGAGCTGGAAGCCGAAGGCTTCACCGTGATTCCGACCGCGCGTGCGGCGCAGCTGACCATGAACCGCGAAGGCATCCGTCGTCTGGCTGCCGAAGAGCTGGACCTGCCGACCTCGCCGTACCACTTTGCCGACACCTTCGAGGACTACAGCAAAGCCGTTCAGGACCTGGGTTTCCCTTGCGTGGTCAAGCCGGTGATGAGTTCGTCGGGCAAGGGTCAGAGCCTGCTGCGCAGCGCTGATGACGTACAGAAAGCCTGGGATTACGCGCAAGAGGGCGGTCGCGCCGGCAAAGGTCGGGTGATCATCGAAGGCTTCATCGACTTTGACTACGAAATCACCCTGCTGACCGTGCGCCACATTGGCGGCACCACGTTCTGCGCACCGGTCGGCCACCGTCAGGAGAAGGGCGACTATCAGGAATCCTGGCAGCCGCAGGCCATGAGCCCGATTGCTCTGGCTGAATCCGAGCGCGTTGCCAAAGCAGTCACTGAAGCACTGGGTGGCCGTGGTCTGTTCGGCGTTGAGCTGTTCATCAAAGGCGATCAGGTGTGGTTCAGCGAAGTCTCGCCACGGCCGCATGACACCGGTCTGGTCACGCTGATTTCTCAGGACCTGTCGCAATTCGCCCTGCATGCCCGCGCCATTCTTGGCCTGCCGGTACCGCTGATCCGTCAGTTCGGCCCGTCGGCGTCGGCAGTGATTCTGGTGGAAGGGCAGTCGACCCAGACCGCATTTGCCAACCTGGGCGCTGCGTTGAGCGAGCCGGACACCGCGCTGCGTCTGTTCGGCAAGCCGGAAGTGAACGGCCAGCGCCGCATGGGCGTGGCGCTGGCCCGTGATGAGTCGATCGAGGCTGCACGTGCCAAGGCGACCCGTGCATCGCAGGCGGTTGTTGTCGAGCTGTAAACCGGGTCGCGGCAGCTATTCGCGAGCAGGCGCGCTCCCACATGGGATTGGGTGAACAGAGAATCTGTGACCAATCCCAAAACCCTGTGGGAGCGGGCTTGCCCGCGATAGCGATCTGTCAGGCAACCTGATTCAGATCGTTATTGCGCGTCTCCTTCAAGCACAGCACCGCAATCAGACTCAACACCGCCGCCGCCGACACATACCCGCCGACATAGCTCAACCCACCCATCGCCACCAGTTTCTGCGCAAAGAACGGCGCTGCCGAGGCTCCGACGATCCCGCCCAGGTTGTACGCCGCGGAAGCGCCGGTATAACGCACGTGGGTCGGAAACAGCTCAGGCAACAGCGCGCCCATCGGTGCGAATGTCACGCCCATCAAAAACAACTCGATGCACAGAAACAGCGCCACGCCCCAGGTCGAGCCCTGCGTCAGCAATGGCTCCATGAGAAATCCGGACAGAATCGCCAGCACGCCACCGATGATCAGCACCGGTTTGCGCCCGTAACGGTCGCTGGCCCAAGCGGATAATGGCGTCGCGGCGGCCATGAACAACACGGCAAAGCACAGCAGGCCGAGGAACGTTTCGCGGCTGTAACCCAGCGTCGATACGCCATAGCTCAGGGAAAACACCGTCGAGATATAGAACAGCGCATAGCAGACGACCATTGCCGCCGCACCGAGCAGGGTCGGCGCCCAGTATTGGCTGAACAACTCCACCAGCGGCACTTTTACTCGCTCCTGACGGGCGATCGCATTGGCGAACACTGGCGTTTCATGCAATTTCAGGCGCACATACAGGCCGACCATC
The DNA here is from genome assembly GCF_004307505.1 of Pseudomonas sp. Sample_11. Lineage (NCBI taxonomy): Bacteria > Pseudomonadati > Pseudomonadota > Gammaproteobacteria > Pseudomonadales > Pseudomonadaceae > Pseudomonas > Pseudomonas sp. Sample_11. The sequence continues at coordinate 4,740 of NZ_RCOD01000051.1, read as the reverse complement.
ACCAGCGCCGCACTGAGCAGAAACGGAATACGCCAGCCCCAACTGCGGAACTGTTCGTCATCCAAGGTCATTGCCAAGGTCAGGAACAGGCCGTTGGCTGCAAGAAAACCAATCGATGGCCCGAGCTGCGGGAACATGCCGAACCACGCGCGTTTGCCCTTCGGCGCGTTTTCCGTGGCCAGCAGCGCCGCACCGCCCCATTCGCCGCCAAGACCCAGGCCCTGACCGAAACGCAGCACGCACAGCAGAATCGGCGCCCAGGCCCCAATGCTGTCGTAGCCCGGCAACACGCCAATCAAGGTGGTGCACACGCCCATCAACAGCAGCGAGGCGACCAGCGTCGATTTACGACCGATACGGTCGCCGAAGTGGCCAAACAGTGCCGAACCCAGTGGTCGGGCGAGGAAGGCAATGCCGAAAGTGAGAAAAGCGGAAAGCATCTGCGCCGTGCCGGAGGTCTGCGGAAAGAACACCGGCCCGATCACCAGCGCCGCAGCAGTGGCGTAAACGTAGAAGTCGTAGAACTCGATGGCGGTGCCGATGAAGCTTGCCGTGGCCACGCGGGTGGCGGAATTGGTCGGCTGGGCAGGCGCGGTTTCGCTGTAAGCGGTATGGGTCGTCATGCGGTGATCCCTGACAGTCATGAGCTCCAGTGGAGCGAATTATTATGGTCGAACACCCAGGGATGTGGGGTAGGGCGCGAGCGCTGTTTCGAGTAGGAACAGTCGTCGGTTTGCAGCGGAAACAGTCAGGATCCGGGCAGTGCCGGGTAGGCACAGGGATCGACGGCGCTTGGGTAAGCGCCTCGATTATAGGAAGGGGGCTAACGATCAAACAAGCGCAAAAGATCGCAGGGTAGGAGCTGCCGAAGGCTGCGATCTTTTGATCTTTTGATCTTTTATCTGGCGGGCACCAAAGCAGGAGCAGAAGATGTATGCCAGATCAGCACCTTGCTCACCCGGTTCTCCTCGGTCTCGAGGATTTCCAGTCGATAACGCCCGATCTTCAGGCACACCGCGCTTTCCGGAATGGTTTCCAGCGCTTCGGTGACCAGGCCGTTGAGCGTCTTCGGCCCGTCGCTCGGCAGGTGCCAGCCCAGGCACTTGTTCAGGTCGCGGATCGACGCGGCGCCATCAATCACCATACGCCCGTCGGCTTGGGGATGGATGTGCGGGTTGTCGAGGCTGTGCTCGCTTTCGAATTCGCCGACGATCTCTTCGAGAATGTCTTCAAGGGTGACGATGCCCAGCACTTCGCCGTATTCATCGACGACCATGCCGAGGCGGCGTTGCTGCTTGTGGAAGTTCAGCAGTTGCAGTTGCAGCGGCGTGCTTTCCGGGACGAAGTAAGGCTCGTAGCTGGCGGCCAGCAGTGCCTCGCGGGTCAATCCGCCGTTGCTCAGCAAATGGCCGATCTGGCGGGTGTTGAGCACCGCTTCGACCTGATTGATGTCACTGTGAAACACCGGCAGACGCGTGCGCTTGTTCTCGCGCAGTTGCTCGATGATCTCTTCGATCGAATCGTCGAGGTTGATGCCGTCGACGTCACTGCGCGGCACCAGAATGTCGTTGACCGTGATGTTGTCCAGCGCATGGATGCCCGACACCGGGTGGGCGCGGACCGGATGTTCGGGATCATCATCGTGATCGGCCGGCAACTCGTCCTCGCTCTGCTGCACCACCTGAGCCTTGCGCGTGAACGGGGTCATCAGCAAAGCGCTGACCCGGCTGAACAGCCACGCGAACGGGTAGACGATTTTCATCGGCACGGTCAGCAGGGCATTGCCGAACGCCAGCACGGCATCCGGATAGCGCCGAGCCACGGTGCGCGGGAAATAATCGGCGAACACCAACAGGATGCCACCGGCGCCCAGGCACGCCGCCCATGGGCCGTTTTCTTCGCAGAGAAAAATCGCCAGCAGCGTCGCGATGATCACCGCGAGAGCGCGACACAGGGTGTTACAGAGGATCAGGCTGTCGAGCGGGAAGCTCAGCTTCGCCAGCGGTTTATCGCTGGCGCGCGAGGCGATACGTTGCGCAAGCAGGTGCTGCTGCGCGATTTCGACGGCGGTAAACAGCCCTGACCATAAAATCAGCAGGACAAATACCGCGAGCATCGGCCCTATGGGCAAACCGTCCATTTATGCCGCCCGTCAGATGTGCAGTATGTATTCACGAACCAGTTTGCTGCCGAAGTACGCCAGCATCAGCAGGCAGAAACCGGCGAGGGTCCAGCGAATCGCCTTGTGGCCGCGCCAGCCCAGACGGTTGCGACCCCACAACAGCACGCTGAAGACAATCCATGCCAGACAGGCCAGCAGGGTCTTGTGCACCAGATGCTGGGCGAACAGATTCTCAACGAACAGCCAACCGGAAATCAGTGACAGCGACAGCAGCGTCCAGCCGGCCCAGAGAAAGCCGAACAGCAGGCTTTCCATGGTTTGCAGGGGCGGGAAGTTCTTGATCAGCCCGGACGGGTGCTTGTGCTTGAGCTGATGGTCCTGAACCAGCAGCAGCAACGCCTGGAACACGGCGATGGTGAACATGCCGTAGGCGAGGATCGACAATAGAATGTGCGCGAGGATGCCCGGCTCTTCATCGATGATCTGCACCGTGCCGGTCGGCGCGAACTGCGCCAGCAATACCGTGATCGCGCCCAGCGGGAACAGCAGCACCAGCAGGTTTTCCACCGGGATCCGCGAACAGGCCAGCAGAGTCAGGGCAATCACCGCAGCGGCAATCAGGCTGGACGCACTGAAAAAGTCCAGGCCAAGGCCGATCGGGGTCAATAGATGTGTAAGCAGGCTGGCGCCGTGGGCGAGCACGGCGAAGACGCCGAGGCTGACCAGCAGGCGCTTGTTCGCCTTGGCGCCGGTGGCCAGGCGGGTGCTTTGATAGACGGTCGCAGCGGCATAGAGCAGGGCGGCGGCGAGGGTGGTCAGCAAACTGGGTGACAAGGGGAGCATAAATCCTGTTAGGCGAGCCCGAAAGGCGCTGAGTTTGGCATAGAACCGCCACGGCACGAAAGACTCCCCAAGCTGACGGCGAGGTGTCCGCCGGCCGCAGTCTTCGCTATAATCCGCGACCTGCCCACGCCGCAGGCTCGCCGAGCACATGTTGATTCCGGTCTGGGCCGCCATTATCCCGGTTCGTACAGGGCCTGAAAGGATCGCGCAATGTTTGAAAACTTAACCGACCGTCTCTCGCAGACGCTGCGCCATGTCACCGGCAAGGCCAAGCTGACCGAGGACAATATCAAAGACACCCTGCGTGAAGTGCGCATGGCGTTGCTCGAAGCTGACGTCGCATTGCCGGTGGTCAAGGACTTCGTCAATTCGGTCAAGGAGCGCGCTGTCGGCACCGAGGTGTCGCGCAGCCTGACGCCGGGCCAGGCATTCGTGAAGATCGTCCAGGCCGAACTCGAAAGCCTGATGGGTGCGGCCAACGAAGACCTCAACCTGAGTGCCGTTCCGCCAGCCGTGATTCTGATGGCCGGTCTGCAGGGCGCGGGTAAAACCACCACCGCCGGCAAACTGGCGCGCTTTCTTAAAGAGCGCAAGAAGAAGTCGGTCATGGTCGTGTCTGCGGACATTTACCGTCCGGCCGCGATCAAGCAGTTGGAAACCCTGGCCAACGACATCGGCGTGACGTTCTTCCCGTCCGACCTGAGCCAGAAGCCGGTCGACATCGCCAATGCGGCTATTAAAGAAGCCAAACTGAAATTCATCGACGTGGTCATCGTCGATACCGCCGGTCGTCTGCACATCGACGAAGAGATGATGGGCGAGATCAAGGCGCTGCACGCCGCGATCAACCCGGTAGAAACCCTGTTCGTGGTCGACGCCATGACCGGTCAGGACGCCGCCAACACGGCCAAGGCGTTCGGCGATGCGCTGCCGCTGACCGGTGTGATCCTGACCAAGGTCGACGGCGACGCCCGTGGCGGTGCCGCGCTGTCGGTGCGCGCCATCACCGGCAAGCCGATCAAGTTCATCGGTATGGGCGAGAAGAGCGAAGCGCTCGATCCGTTCCACCCTGAGCGTATCGCCTCGCGGATCCTCGGCATGGGCGACGTGCTCAGCCTGATCGAGCAGGCCGAAGCGACGCTGGACAAGGACAAGGCCGACAAACTGGCCAAGAAGCTGAAGAAAGGCAAGGGCTTCGACCTCGAAGACTTCCGCGATCAGCTGCAACAGATGAAGAACATGGGCGGCCTCGGCGGGCTCATGGACAAACTGCCGAGCATCGGCGGCGTCAACCTGTCGCAGATGGGCAATGCCCAGAACGCCGCAGAGAAGCAGTTCAAGCAGATGGAAGCCATCATCAATTCCATGACCCCGGCCGAGCGCCGCGACCCTGAGCTGATCAGCGGTTCGCGCAAGCGCCGGATCGCCATGGGTTCCGGCACGCAGGTGCAGGACATCGGCCGCTTGATCAAGCAGCACAAGCAGATGCAGAAGATGATGAAGAAATTCACCGCCAAGGGCGGTATGGCAAAAATGATGCGCGGCATGGGCGGTATGTTGCCCGGCGGCGGCATGCCGAAAATGTAAAGACTTCGCCGGTCGTCGCACCGGCGCAGACCCTGCAAGGACGCAGGATCAACAGCAAACCCGCACTCGGCGGGAGCTGACTGGCCGTTTTTATCGACGGCTCTCTATGCAAATCTGCACGGCATGCCATGGGCGCCGGAAAAAGTCATTTGCAAAAGTCCGGATATTCCTTAGAATATGCGGCCTTT